>JAFADQ010000115.1 GCA_023424725.1 Bacteroidota bacterium | reverse complement strand
GTGCATCCTTAGTGAACTTTGTGGTTAAAGTTTTTTACCACAAAAGCCGCTAAAGCGTTCCGTTTATAACTCGCTTCACTCCATTCTTTAATAGCGGAACATTAAAATTTATTAGTAAGCCAAGTTTACATTTCGATAGTTTCAGATACGTTAGCACTTGCGCCAAGTGAATTTCCTTTAGGCTATCAACAGACTTTACTTCAATCACAAGCTTGCTTTCTATAAATAGGTCTATCCGGTAGCCTACATCCAGTTTTATCTCATCGTACACCAACGGCAAACCTTTTTGTTTTTCTACCTGCAGGCCGGTTTTGGCGATCTCATAAAACAGGCACTCTTCGTAGGCGCTTTCCAGTAAACCCGGTCCGAGCGCCCGGTGCACTTTCATAGCGGACTCGAATGCTATTTTTGCCAATTCATTTTCTTGCATGCTATAATTTTTTTTACCACAAAGATCACGAAGTTAAACACAAAGGTCACAAGGCTTCTTGGTGTGCTCTGTAGTAAACAAAAAAGCAGCTATGAATTACTTCATAACTGCCTTAATATTCAGTCGGAGTGGCGAGATTTGAACTCACGACCCCTTGCACCCCATGCAAGTGCGCTACCGGACTGCGCTACACCCCGAATTTACTCCCCCAACGGCCGTACTTGCAGGCGGGGTCGCCAGCCGTTGGGAGGGCAAAGATAATTAGTAAATGTGCAAATGTGCAAATGATAAATTTATAGATGTGCAGATTATAAATGTGCAGTTGTGCAAGAGATTTATTGCTGATTGTTGGGTGGTTAATTGTTGGATAAAAGCAATTTTGGGCTTCGGCGCCCTGTTTTTTGCACCTTGCAGGTTATGGTACTGTAGATTTTATTCAATCATTCAGGAATTCAATCATTCGGCCATTGTTCTTAACTTCGCACCATGAAAGACCTGGTAGCAAAATACGAGAACAAACGGCCGGAAATAGTATTTGAGTGGAAAGACTCCGAAACCGAAGCAGAAGGTTGGGTAGTGATTAACAGCCTGCGCGGCGGAGCGGCCGGCGGCGGCACCCGCATGCGCAAAGGCCTGGATAAGCACGAAGTAACCAGCCTGGCCAAAACCATGGAGGTAAAGTTTACCGTTGCCGGCCCTGCCATTGGCGGCGCCAAAAGCGGTATCAACTTTGACCCGGCCGACCCCCGCAAGCGCGGCGTGCTGGAGCGCTGGTACAAAGCCGTAATTCCGTTGCTGAAGAACTACTATGGCACCGGCGGCGACCTTAACGTAGACGAAATTCATGACGTGATTCCGATAACGGAAGGCTACGGTTTGTGGCATCCGCAGGAAGGCATCGTGAACGGGCATTTTCATGCTACCGAGCCGGAAAAAATAAAAAAAGTGGGCCAGCTGCGCTACGGCGTAAGCAAAGTGCTGGAAGATGCGCTTTACACACCTTCTGTAGACCGCAAATACCTGGTAGCCGACATGATTACGGGCTGGGGCGTAAGCGAATCTGTGCGGCATTATTATAACATTTGGCACAACAGCAACCTGGAGGGCAAACGGGTGGTAGTGCAGGGTTGGGGCAATGTAGGCGGTGCCGCTGCCTATTACCTTGCCAAAAACGGCGCCAAAGTAGTGGGTATTATAGACCGTGCAGGAGGCCTGATAAACGAAGAAGGTTTCTCGTTTGATGAGATCCGGGAGCTTTTCCTTAACCGCCAGGGCACCATGCTTTCTTCCGATAAGGTAATTTCTTTTGAAGATGTTAACAGCCGCATCTGGGATATTCAGACCGATATTTTTATACCGGCTGCCGCCTCGCGCCTTGTAAGCCGCGACCAGATAGATCGCATGCTCTCCTCCGGATTACAGGTAATTAGCTGCGGAGCCAATGTTCCGTTTAGCGACCCTGAGATATTTTTTGGGCCTACCGGCGAATTTGCCGACCAGCAGATAGCCGTAATTCCTGATTTTATTGCCAATTGCGGCGCTGCCCGTGTATTTGCATACCTAATGCAAGACAACATAGAAATGACCGACGAAGCTATCTTTACCGATGTTTCTACCGTTATCGGCAATGCGCTGGAGAAAACGCACGCCAAAAACAACGCCACTACCGAGATAGCAAAAACCTCGTTCGAGATCGCACTTTCGCAGCTTCTTTAGTGGTATAGAGTAGTGGGTATTGGGTAATGAGACAAAAAAAGTTAATTAGCGTTAGCTTCTATTCCGGCCAATGCCCTGTTATTAATGTGAATATTTTCTAACCTAAAGTCCCACTACTCATTACCCACTACCCAATACTCTAAAATGAACTTAGACCAGGAATTTCTCTACAACACCATCGGCGACTGGATCTATTTCAGTGGCCTGCTGTTGTTCGGGATCATTTCGCACCACCTGCTGTCTAATTTCCTGTCGGCTACCTTGTTTAGCCTCATAAGGCGCAGGCTCACCGATTTCAATAAAGAGGAGTTTACGCGGCTTTTTGTGCGCCCGCTCGGCCTGGTTATTATGCTGTTTTTCGGGTACCTGGCGTTTTCATCGCTGTCTTACCCCGACGAGTTCAGGACAGAAGGCACTGGAACGTACCGCCTTGGCCGCGTAATTTATGGCATATTTAACGCCCTCATGATCGGGGCGTTTACGTGGGTAGTGCTCAGCATTGTCGATTTTTTTAGCCTGATATTTAAAAAGCGGGCCGAGAAAACGGTATCGAAAATGGACGACCAACTGGTGCCTTTTTTTACCGATTTTGCGAAAGTAATTGTGTACATAATCGGTTTTGTGGTGCTGGCTGGTGTGGTATTCAGGGTAAATGTGGCGGCGCTGCTGGGTGGCTTGGGCGTGGGCGGTTTGGCGCTGGCATTCGCGGCCAAAGAAAGCCTCGAGAATTTTATCGCCTCGTTTATGATCTTTATGGATCAGCCGTTTGTTGTCGGAGATTTGGTGATGGTGAACAACATAACCGGCCACGTAGAAAAGATCGGTTTCCGGAGTACCCGCATACGCACCATCGATCGCAGCTTTGTTACCGTGCCCAACAAGCTGATGATAGATAAACCTTTGGATAACCTTACGTTGCGCACCTTCCGGCGGGCTAAGTTTGATGTAAACCTTACATACGATACCACGTCGGAGAAGCTAAAAGAAATTACCACCGCCATACAAAAAGTAATAGACAACCACCCGCGCACCAACGACGAAGGCCGCGCCACGTTTTATGCCCTTGGCGAGTATGCGAAAAATATTCTGGTGTTTTATTACATCGATACCATGGATTATTACGAGTACCTCACCATTCGGGAAGAAATAAATTTCCGGATTGTAGAGATTGTAGAGGCGCATGGTTGCCGTTTCGCGCTGCCTGCCCGCACCCTGCACATGCACCCCGACGAGCCAGGCTTTTTGCCCGATAAAAAATAGCGCTGCTAAGGCTGCAGAGGGCAAAAAAGCGCTTATGGCAGGCAAACCGCTTATTTTTAGTGCTGTAAAAAAAATGTTGCGGCGCAATTTTCTGTAAATCAGCCTGCTGAAAAAAACCTTGCCATAGCCGGCAACAAAACAGCCATCGTTTACGGATAAATGATAAACCGGCTTTGCTCGACAATAAAAAATGGCCCGGATACGAAGTTTCTCAGCTGAAAATAAAAATTCCGGAGTCAGCCAAAACCTAAGCTAAAATTAACAAACAATTGTATATTAGCCCGATTGTAGTATATTAGAAACCGGAAATGCCTTGTCGGTAAAAAAGCTACAAAATTTTGTTGCCCTACCGGCCCGGCCTTATGG
>JAFADQ010000110.1 GCA_023424725.1 Bacteroidota bacterium | reverse complement strand
CCACGGCCAGCGCGTTGCCAATGGCGGTGCCATCGGCAGAAATAATGCCCGATTCTATGCCGTTCAGGTTTTGCAATAGCAGTTCGTAATCGGTAGTTAGGGGCACCAGCGAGAAGGCTTCGCCGGCAAAAACCACTACGCCAATGCGGTCTTGTATGCGGCCGTTAATAAACCCTGACGCCATGTTTTTTGCCGCTTCCAGCCTGTTGGGCTTAAAGTCTTCAATGTCCATAGAGGCCGATACATCCAGAATAAGTACGATATCTATGCCTTCGGTATGGATCTCTATTTGCTCGGTGCTTTGCTGCGGCCTGGCCAGCGCCAGAAGCACCAGCATTACAAAGCCAGAATACAAAGTGCCAGGCACAAACCGGAACAAGCTACTGAAGCCGTGGCTTGCACTGCCGCTAAACATGGCCACTTCTATGCGCCTGCGCAACCTCGATGCGATGATCCAGCGGATGAGGAACATAACCGGCACCAGCGGAATAAGGTACAAAAACTCAGGGCGCTGCCAATCGAAGCCCAGCAAGGTTGCCGGTGCAAACCACTCCCAGCTCAGCCACGAAAAATCAGCTGTTGACAGGTTCAGCATCTGCGGGCAGGTTTTGGAGTTGATGGTAGCGCATCACCGAAAATTCTTTCAGGTGCAGCAGCGCGCCGGTGGTTTCGTTTTGCTCGTTTTCTATTACGTTGCCATAAATTGCTTTGTCGCAAAGTTTTAGCACATCGCCTATTTTTTCTTCGTTGTAATATTGAGCAATTTCTTTGGTAGTGAAACTGTTTATGGGCCGCTCTTCCAGATCGGTTAAGTAGTTTTTCCAGAGCGTAACGGCTTCTTCCAGAGTTTGGGTTTTTTGGCCGCGCCTGAATTTCCTGATCAAACTATCGAACCGGGATTTAAAGGCTTTAAACTTGGTCTGGGCCATGTAGCGGTAATACAGTCTTTTTATCGGTTTTCCGAAAATCAAAAACAATACACCCAGCAATAGTAACGATATTACAATAAAAAGCAGCAACACAGGGTAATTAAACCGCTGAGGAATGCTTACCGGAGCAATGTTTTCGGCAAGTTGCAACCCGGCGGGCAATTCTTTTACCAGCTCTATAAGTTTTACCGTATCTGTGGTAGAATAAATAACCGCCGAATCGTTTTGGTTAAGCAAATAAACCGGCAGCGATAAGGTTAAATGCGGTTGCAACTCGAAGCTTCTCACCACATAAACCGTGCTATCAAGGCTGATAGAATCTGTTGTTCTGGTAGGGAAATATCTTTTAGAAAGTATCTCGAAATTGGGCAATCGGAGAGAAGTATCCGGAAATAAAACCTGCAAGGCCCGGTTATGCCTGTACCAGAGGGCAAAATGCAGCGTATCGCCAAGCAATGCCGAATCTTGCAGAAACTGCCCTTTAGGCGTGTTTATTAGCTGCGCGGGTTGCTGGGCAGCCGCAAAAAACGGCGCGAAGAGCAAAGCCAGCCATAGCATGCAGAGGTTACGCACTTCGCTTGTATTTTTTAC
This sequence comes from Bacteroidota bacterium, assembly GCA_023424725.1. Lineage (GTDB taxonomy): Bacteria > Bacteroidota > Bacteroidia > Cytophagales > Hymenobacteraceae > JAFADQ01. The sequence continues at coordinate 1,459 of JAFADQ010000110.1, read as the reverse complement.
GAATGTTAAACAAGGCTACCAGTTGCGGCACGTAATCTTCGGAGGTATCTACGGCCAGGTAATTTGCATTGTATTTGCGGCAAAGCTGCTCCAGTTCTTTCCGGTTGCCGGCGTAATTGCCTTCGTAGCTGTTCTTAAAATCGTCGGAAGAAGTGTTTACCCAAACTACTTTTTGCGCTTCTTTATCATATAAAGGCACAATTCCTAACTTAGGAAGGCTCTGGTCGCGTTTATCGTAAAGTTGTATCACCACCAGGTCGTGGCGCTTGGCCAGTGTTTTAAGTTCGCGCTGGTAATTCTGGTCTATAAAATCAGAAATCAGAATAATGATTGTTTTTCGCTTTAAAATACTTAATACCAGCTTTAGCCCGTTTGCCAAACTGGTGCGTATAGATTTAGGCTTTAAATTATAAATAGATTTGATGATGTTGTAAGCGCGGGTAATGCCTTTATCGGCGGGCAGATACAGTTCTTTTACATCGCTAAAGCAAATTACGCCCACCTGGCTTTGCTGTTTTACGGCTGCGAGGGCCAAAATTCCGGTTATCTCACGCCCAATATCAAGCTTTTGCTGGTCGGGCAGGCCAATTTCCTGCGAGGCGCTTACATCCAGGATCAGAAAAACCGATTGCTCTTTTTCTTCTTTATATGTTTTAATAAAGGTGCCATGGCCTTTGGCCGATACGTTCCAGTCTATAGATCGCACATCGTCGCCGTACTGGTAGGCCCGCACATCTTCATATTCAAGGCCGCTACCTTTAAAAACAGAGTGGAAATCGCCCTGCATTTGCGTGGTAATTGCCTTTCTGATCTGTATCTCGTACTTTCGTAGCTTCCGGAGCAGTTCTTTCATTGGCAAGCGAAGCTACAAAGAAATGCCTTCTATCACAATTCAGCTTTAGCAAGGGTGCGCCTTTTTATATTTATTTTATTGATCGGGGCGGTAAGTTGCCGGCCAAAAACCGAAAAACCGCCCGGCAATTTACTGGGTAAAGAAGATATGGTAAACGCCCTTATCCGGATTCATTTGCTGGAAGCAGACCTGGAAGTGCGCAATTTGCCAACCGATTCGGCAGAAGTAATATTCGGCAGAGAAGAGAAAAAAATCCTGGAAGGCCTGAAAATAGACGAAAACAGATTCAGGACCAGCTACGATTTTTACTTAAAGCACCCGCAATACATAGATGTAATTTACGCCACGGTAATAGATAGCCTGGCCCTGCGTGAGGCAATAATTACCCAGCGCGAAATGATGGGAGATACTACTGTGCAGCCTGCTCCAGGGCCTTAAGCGATTCTGAAATTAAAATCTCCCACTGCTCCTGCGCGGCCTTATCAAGCCCATGGCGGGTAGTTTTATCGTAATCGGCCTGCATTTTATCCGACTCGGCATAAACCGGGTTTACCAGATCCGATATTTGCTCAGAGTTCAGCAGGCAACCATCGGGCAACTGGCTAA
>JAFADQ010000078.1 GCA_023424725.1 Bacteroidota bacterium | reverse complement strand
GGATAAAGTGCACCGGTTGCCGCTCTCTATTTATAAACCTGGATTAAACTTAGCCGCGAAAGAGCTGGAAGCGCAGGCGCAAATCGGGCAGTTTTTACGGACCACCAGAAAAATGCGGGCGAAAAATGTGCGGCAGCAAGTTCAGAATAATCCTGCAACGGCCATTAGAAGTGCCAGGACAGGCAAACTGCTGGAAAAATTTAGCCCGGCGCACTGGCAGCAACTAACCTGGCGCATAGGCTACACCAGCTTTTTCGATCTGCTGGGCAGGCTGCGCGTATCGGCAAACCATCGGGAAATACAGCGCTTTGTGCAGTCTGATATAGATTTTAAGCTGTTTCACGAATCGCTGGTTTATATTGTGAGCTATCTTAACTTTATTCATGAAGCGTATGTAGCGCAGGCTATGGGCTTAGAAGCGTACCAAGAAATAATAGTGCAACTGCCAAAGCATCTTCAAAACTCTTTTGTAGAAGATCGCTGGAAAGACAAGATTATTCCGGTGCTGCAAAGGGCAAATAACAGTGCACAAGAGCAGAACTCCGGAATGAAAATGGCGGCGTAAACTTAATCGACCTAAAAATAAAAAAGGCCTCTCCTTAGCTGGAGAGGCCTTTTTTATGGGTAACAGAGCAGAAATTATAGCTTCGTGAATTTCTGTACTTTAATGGTTTTGTTATCGGCAATGGTGCGGATAAAATAAATTCCCGGGGCCAGATCGGCAGTAGTAAAGGTTACTTTCTGTTGCTGCGGCTGGGCTTTCTGCGATTTTACGGTGCGGCCAATTACGTTAACAATTTGTACCGTAGCCTCTAAACCTGCTGGCAAATTTAAATCTAACGAAACAGCCTCTGAGCTTGGGTTAGGATAAGGCTGGCTTATTAAGTTTGCCAGATCTTGTATGCCAGAAGTAATTCCAATATCGTACACAAATGTATATTGTACAGAGTCGCTTATATCGTTGGCATTATAAAAACTGTAGCGAACCGTAGAAATACCCGCCGTTCCGTGAGGCTGCAAATAAGACTTAAACAATGTTACAATTTCGTTTGGCGCCATAGTAACGGGCGCGCCCAGATCTACAGCCGGAGTATAGCACTCTTCCCAGCAAAAAAATGTTTCGTGCCCGTTTACCACATTTACTTCTTCGCGTTTGGCAATTATAGATAATGTGTTGCCAGAAATATTCTGAACATCCAACGGAATTTCGTACTCCCAATCGTTCGGGTCGCCGTAGGTTACTCCCGGATGGTTAAGTAACTGAAGGCTTTGGGCAGAAGCAAACGAAAATGGAGCGGCAACCAAAACGGCCAGCACAAGCTTTTGAAAGTAATTCTGTTTCATATTTCTTTATCGGGTAAATTTTAAATCGGAATGCAATATACAAATTTTCTTATTTATATTTAAATTAAAGTGTCAAATATTATTATTTTAACCTTTTCTTAGTCTTTTAGCAGTTTTTTATTTCAATAAAGTTTTTGATGTTAAAGAAAATATATAGATTTGGAAATGAGTTGTCTTTTTAGGGTTTCTCATTTTTCTTTCACTTCAACTATTTCACTTTTTGTTTTCTTAAACCTGTTATGAGGAAAATTTTTACTCTTTTGTCTGTAGCGGCTTTACCGGTACTGGCAACTGCTCAATCGCAACGCGTTGTAATGGTAGAGCACTTTACTCAGGCTTCGTGCGGGCCCTGCGCCACCTACAATCCTGCATTTAATGCGCTTATCAACAATAACCCGGGCACCGTAGTAACTATAAAGTACCAGACTTCCTGGCCCGGTGTAGACCCCATGAATGCCCATAACCCAACAGAGGTAGCAAGCAGGGTTAGCTATTATGGCATTAACAGTGTGCCCAGAGCTGTAATAGACGGCAACGTTTATAACGGAAACCCGGGTAATGTTGGCCAGTCTCATTTCACCAACCGTGCCGCGGTTTCGTCGCCTTATACTGTAAATGTTGCGCATAACATTACTCCCGGCGGCGATTCTATCCGTGTGCAGACTATCGTTAAAAAAACCGATTCGGTAGCGGCAAATGCAACCGTTAAATTGCATGTGGGCGTAATAGAGCGTAACATTTGGTTTCCGGTAGCGCCGGGTTCTAACGGCGAGAAGCATTTCCAGTCGGTAATGAAAAAGATGTTGCCAAATGCTTCGGGCACAACTCTTTCTGCTATGGCCATTGGCGATTCTGCCGTGTATGAGTATACCTGGAAACTGGCTAATATTTATGACATGCGCCAGCTGGCTGCCGTAGCTTTTGTGCAGAACAACAGCACGAAAGAGGTTTATCAGGCTGGTTTCGCTGCTCCAAACTTCGATCTGAACCTGAACATGAGCTCGCTTGATAACAAGAAAGCGAAAATTGCAGGCCTTAACGGAGACGGAACATTTAATATGAAATTTAAGGCCGGTTACAGCACTGCCGGTGTTTATCGTCTTCGCCTTAATAAGTCCGATCTGCCAACAGGCTGGTCTGCCGAGTTCAGCATGGGCGGTACTACTTATGCCGACAGCGCCGATGTGAACATGGGCGTTTCTGACTCTGTAGAAGTAGAGGTTAAAATAATGACCGGAAACACACCTTACCAAAAAGGTACTGTAACCCTGGAAGGATTTTTAACCAGCAATTTCCCTAATTACAAAGCCGTTGGTTCTGTTACAGGCATTACTACTATCCGTACTGCTTTCATCAACAAGGGTACTTCTACCGCCTCTAACACTTCTGTTCTTAATGCGTTAAATGCTGCCGGCACCAATACCATGCAGCTTACAAAAGAAGAGTTTGAAGGCCTGGATGCTACTGGCTTAACAAAAGATAATGTAGATCATATCTTTATAAACACCAGCACCTTGTATAGTGGCACACTTCTAACCAATACCGAAATAAGTAATCTTACAAATTATCTTAACTCAGGCGGAAATTTATTTATTGCCGGTCAGGATGTAGGTTTTAGCGCTTTCCAGGGTGGAGGTTCTACCGCTTATAAAAACTTCTTTACCAATTTCCTGGGTGCAGATTACCTGAACGATGGTGATGACGACGGTGTATCGTTAAGCACTGTTGCCGGCGAGCCACTTTTCGGCAATATGGGCAGCACAACACTTAACACAAGTGCTTACGGCTTATATAGCGATGTTATTGCGGCCAGCCCAATGGCTCCTAATGCCACTGCAATTATTAATTACGATAACCTTAACATTCAGGGTTTTACGCCAACTACCGGTGTAGCGGCCGTAAGCAATTATGGCAGCAACTGGAAAACCGTTTATGTAGCGTTTCTTCCGGAAGCCATCAGCTCCGGCACTTTCCGCAACCAGCTAATGGATATTTCTGTAGATTGGTTTGATGGCCTGATCTCTTCTGCCGAGTACAACGATCTGATCAGCAGCTCATCGGCAATAAAAGCATACCCTAACCCGGCTAACGCTAAAGTAACCGTAGAAATTACCGATGCCAACGGAGCTTCTGTAATTAATGTAGTAGACATGCTGGGCCGTGTGGTGCTTACTCAAAACATTGGCAACACAAACAACCCAATAGAGATCTCTACCGCTTCGCTAGATGCCGGAACGTATTTCTTACAGGTAGAAGGCGGCGCTAAAGTTGCCACTCAGAAATTAGTTATTGTTAAATAATTAGTTGCTGATACCCCTGTTTTTGCAATCTCCTGCCCTGTTTTGGGCAGGAGATTGTTTTTTTATATGTGGGCCGGTTATTGCTTTTCTTGTAAATGCAGTACAAATTCTTTAATTTTCAGGCTATGAAACGTGTTTTATTCTCACTTATCCTGTTTTTTGCCTCTTACAGCCTTTTTGCGCAAGATGCCGGCACTTTTAAATCTTTGCCGGCCGTAACGCTTAAAGACATGACCGGAAAGCCGGTAAACATGGCCGCCATTCGCAATGACGGCAAACCCATTATCATCAATTTTTGGGCAACATGGTGCAAGCCCTGTTTGCTGGAGTTAATGGCTATTCACGATATGTACCCCGACTGGCAGGAAGAAACCGGTGTAAAACTGGTTGCCGTTTCGCTGGACGATGCCCGTACCTCTTCTAAAGTACCCTCGCTGGTAAACGGCAAAGGCTGGACCTACGATGTGGTAATAGACGAAAACGGAGATTTCCGCCGGGCCATGAATGTAAACAACCCGCCACACACCTTCGTGCTGGATGGCAACGGCGAAATTGTGTATCAGCATAATTCGTATGCCTCCGGCGATGAATACACCCTCTACGACATCATTAAAAAACTTTCTGAAAACCCCGCTCAGAAAAAGTAACCAGTTTCTGTATTTTTAAGCGTGCCCACTAAACACAACACCGCTACGATGCGCCGCATTGTGGCCTTTTTTGCCTTTTCCAGCTTTTTCCTGGTTCACCGGCAAGCCAGCGCACAGTTCGAAGACGGTCAGTTCTCCGGAAATTTCCAGGCCGATGTGCAGTATTATATCCCCGACAGCACTATAGGCGCCGCCGAGGTAAAAGAAAAAGCCCGCATGAACAGCTGGCTAAACCTTAATTACACGGCAGGCAAGCTAAGGGCCGGAATACGGTACGAAGCCTATTTACCGCCTTTGCTTGGGTTCGAGCATGTAGAGCAGGGCGCGGGCATTGCCTACCGGTACGCCACTTATCAGGCAAACGAACTGGAAATAACGGCCGGCCATTTTTACGATCAGTTCGGAAACGGCACCATATTCAGGGCGTATGAAGAAAAACAGCTCGGAATAGATAATGCTATAGATGGCGCCCGCGTTGTTTACAGGCCCAGGCCCGGCGTTGCCCTAAAAGGCATATACGGAAAACAGCGCCTGAATTTTGGCTACGGATCTGGTTTGGTGCGAGGCGCCGATGCCGAACTAAGACTAAACAATTTAATTCCGGCCCTCGATTCGAGCGCGAACCAGATCACTATCGGAGGTAGTTTTGTATCGCGTTATCAGCAAGACCTGGACCCGATCTATATTCTGCCGGAAAACGTGTCGGCCTTTTCGGGCAGGGTTGGGTTTAGCCGCTACGGCTTTATTGCCGATGCCGAGGTGGCTTATAAAATAAACGACCCATCTGCATCTAACGGGCTTATATACAAATCAGGAAATTCTGTATTAATTAGAACCGGATACAGCCGGCCGGGCTTTGGCGCTAACATCTCTATAAAGCGCCTCGATAATATGGATTTCCGTTCAGACCGAAACGCGCAGTTTAATAACCTAACGCTCAATTTCCTTCCGGCTATTACGCGCCAATACACTTACCGACTTGCCACTATTTATCCGTATGCCACCCAGCCGAACGGCGAGGCCGGGTTTCAGGCAGATGTTGTGTATACCATTCCTAAAGGAACGCAGCTTGGCGGTAAATACGGCACCAACATCGCCATTAATTTCTCGCGGATAAACGCTATAGATACCGTGCGCTTAGGAAACGAATTAGGCTACGAGGCCGATTTCTTTAAATTAGGCGACAGAACTTATTATCAGGATTTTAATGTAGAAGTAAACAAGCGCATCACCAATAATATTAAAGGCACTTTTACGTATATTCACCTGCTTTACGACCGCGATCAGATAATCGCTAACGAAGGCGTTGGAATTGTTGAGTCGCATATTGGTGTTGCAGATGTACTGGTAAAACTTAACCGCAAGCATGCTATCCGTACCGAGCTGCAGCACTTGTATACTAAAAAGGACATGGGAAGCTGGGCTATGGCGCTTATAGAATATTCTTATTCGCCGCACTGGTTTATTACCCTCTGGGACGAATATAATTACGGTAACCCGTTAGATAGCCGCAAAATACACTACTACACCGGCGGGCTTACGTATATAAAAGGCGGCAACCGGATAGGTATGTATTACGGCAAGCAGCGCGAAGGCATTGTGTGTATTGGCGGAATTTGCCGCAGCGTACCAGCCTACAATGGTTTTACGTTATCTGTATCTAGCACCTTTTAATATAATAACATGAAATTTTTACAGAACCTATACCCTTTATTTAAGGCCTCGGCGCTGGCGCTTTGCCTGGGTTTTGTAACCTCGGGCTGCGACGAAATAAAAGGACCCTACAAAGTTACCGGCACTGGCAACATAGATACTACGCAAGCCGTGCGCAAGGTTTTATTAGAAGAATTTACCGGCCACCAATGCGGGCAATGCCCAGATGGTGCAGAGGTAGCAAAACAATTAAAAGAATTGTACGGCG
>JAFADQ010000064.1 GCA_023424725.1 Bacteroidota bacterium | reverse complement strand
CCTGAAAACCTCGTAATACGCGCGCCGCAAACCCCAACTGAGTGGAAATTATACAACCAGCTGCGGTACCGTGTGTTGCGCCAGCCCTGGAACCAACCGCCCGGCTCCGAAATTCTGGAAGACGATGCCACCGCCATTCATGCCATGACTTTAACTGCTGATATACAGGTAATTGGCGCGGCCCGAATTCATTTTCCGGAAGAGAAAACCGCGCAACTCCGCATGATGGCCATAGACCCAAACTGGCAAGGCAAAGGTTTGGGAAGAATGTTGGTTGAGTATCTGGAAAACAAAGCCCGCGAAGCTGCGGCGGCCATTTTAGTGCTCGAGGCGCGGGAAAACGCCGTGAAATTTTACGAACGTTTAGGATATAAAATCACCAAAGAATCGTATTTGCTTTACGGCGAAATACAGCATTATACGATGGAAAAGAGGTTGGGATGAGTGGATGAGTGGATGAGTGGATGAGTGGATGAGTGGAATAAGATTAAGCCGGTAAAGTTACAGTGTTGATTCAAAAACCTTCCAGCGTCTTTTTCAGACCTGGAAGCGTTTTGCCCTGTAATGGCCAAAAAAATGGCCGCCACAGCCAGTTTCAACCTAAATCTCGTACTGCTCTGCAGGTTCTTCCAGCTCTTGTTGTTGCTGTTCGGCTTCCAGCTTTTTGCGCTCTTCTTTCTGGATTTTACGCGGCGTAAAGGTTTCGTAAAACGTGCCGGGGCTCAGCACGAACGAAACCAACAGCAGCACCATGGTAAACACAAACGGCACTACCAGGTTTTTTACCAGAAACTTGTAGTGCGAGGTATGAAATTTGCGCTTGTTTATAAGGAAATACACCAGCACCAGCGCCGACAAAAAATACATGGGCATGGTAATAATGAGCATAATCTGCCAGCCAAACCACACCTGGTACCGGAAAATTATGGCCAGAAAAGCCATTACCAAACCCAGACTGCAGAACGACCCAAGCAGCGCCAGCCTCACATTAGACACAATGTATACAAACGACAACGCGATTTGGATAATAAATAAAATAGTGAGCACCAGCACCGAAAATACGAACACGAAACCGCCTGCCGGCAGCGCCCACATCTTCATCAGAATACCTGCCGATGCCAAAATCATGGCTATCAGCAACCATTTAGCGAAGCCATCTACAAAGCGGTTTATTCTGTAGTTTAGGTCGTTTATATTCATGCGGCGCGCCGTTTTGTTGGCCTCTGTGTACGGTAAAATTGGTGCCCGCAGGTAATTGGGGAGTATAAAGTAGTAGGTATAAAGACTAGCCAGGTAAAAGGTGCGAATTCCGCAGCAAGGTTTTAACCAAAGTTACCTCCCCGTGCCAGTGTAGGCCAGGGCGTGCCAAAATCCAAAAAAATCCAAAGAATCCCGAAAATCCAAATTCTGATTACTCTTCGCTTTGCTGAAACTTTGCTTTTTTGCTGCCGCGGTACATGGGGTAATAGCAAAAGCGGCAATCGAGAGACCCGTTAAATAACTGTATACGGCGCGACGGGCGTAAACCAACCTGTTTTAGCGCTTCCATGTTAGAAGATAAAACCCAGGCATCCCAACCCGAGAAGTTCTTCTTTAGCTGGTCGCCGATCATTTTATAAAAAGCGTTGATGTCGTTTTTCAGCATACGCTCGCCGTAGGGCGGGTTCATTATCAGCAGGCCTTCGGTGCCCGGCGCGATGGCTTCCTCAAAGGGTTTTACCGAAATGCGAACGTCCTCATCCAGCTTTGCCGATTCTATATTCTCTCTGGCAATTTGCACGGTTTTGCCCAGAATATCGGTGCCGAGCAGTTTGTATTCAAATTCGTCGTTTATACCGGCTAATCCTTCGTCATAAATCTTTTGCCAGAGTTTTGCATCGTAATTTCGCCAGTTCATGAACGCGAATTTTTTGCGGTGCATTCCGGGTGGCATGTTCAGGGCGTACATCGCCGCTTCTATCAAAATGGTGCCCGAGCCGCACATGGGGTCGTAAAAATGCGAGTTGCCGTCCCAGCCGGTTAGCAGCACCATTCCGGCCGCCAATACCTCGTTAATAGGCGCGGGGTTGGTATCGAGGCGGTAACCGCGGCGGTGCAACGATTCGCCCGATGTGTCGAGCGAAACGGTGCAATCTTCGCCGTGTATATGCAGGTTTACGCGCAGGTCGGGGTCGCGGAGTTCTACATCGGGCCGGGTGCCGGTGCGGTCGCGGAACTGGTCTACAATGGCATCTTTGGCTTTTAGCGAGGCGTATTGCGAATGGGTAAAAATCTCGCCGCTGGTAGCGCTGTCTATGGCAAGTGTGCCGTCGTTATCCATGTACTGGCTCCAGTTTATTTTCTGCACGCCGCGGTACAATTCTTCTTCGTTGCGTGCTTTAAACGTGAAAATGGGTTGCAGAATACGCAGCGCGGTGCGCAGGTGCAGGTTGGCTTTGTACAGAAGCTCTGTATTGGCAGTAAAACCTACGGCGCGGTAAAGCACTTCTACATTATCGGCGCCCAGATTTCGCAGCTCATTGGCCAGCACTTCTTCCAGCCCGAACATGGTTTTGGCAACATAGGCAGTGCCTGCAGCGGTGGTAGTTTGTTCCATAAGAATGCAAGTTAGCGAGCCGGCAGTTAATTATGGAAAAGAAAGGTGGAGTTTATGCTGCCATAGGGCAGAAATTGGGCCTTGCAGGTTTGTATTTATCGCCAAAAACGCGGGGCTATAGTTGCATGCAGGCCAAAGTTTACAAATATCCAGGGCCGTACGTATTGATGACCAGAGTATTCAGAATAGTTAAGGCGGGAAGTATAGCCAATTTGCGCTTCAAATTTTACATATTTTGGGCCTGCACGTAAAGTTAAGGCCGGCTCTGCCAACAAAAACCGCCTTTTGCCCAGTTCTTCAAGTCCATAATATTTTTCGGTGTAAGAAGTAAAGTTAGTAAGCCGGATATCTAAAAAGGAAAGTGCTGAAATGCGTGTACTGAAAGCGGCTTCAAAATATTCGGAACTATAGCCG
>JAFADQ010000047.1 GCA_023424725.1 Bacteroidota bacterium | reverse complement strand
AACCTCACCCCCGGCCCCTCTCCAAAATGAGAGGGGAGAAAGAGGAGCCTCCGGCATATTTAATTATTCAGAAAAGCTAAACCGAAGCTACGAACTCTTTTCTCTCTGGGGAGAAATGCCGCCGGCAATGAGGGGATAAAACCAATCTGCGAAGCACCTTATTCTCCCCTCTCCCTTTGGAGAGGGGCCGGGGGTGAGGTTTTCACCTGCAACGCCCCTTTTTTTGCCCTTCACAGCCTAAAACTCCCCGGTACAAATCCCAAAAATATCCACAATCCGAAAAATCCCAATTCAGACAAAAGGGCGAATGCAATTCGTCCCTACGAGCCGATTAACGCCTCCTTCACCTGCGCCAGTAAATCTCCCGCAAACGGCAACACAAACGAAATTCCGGCGATTGCTTTGGGTCCGGCTTTTACCAGCATCGGAAATAATAAACTATCTGCGGAGGCTTCGGGAGCCAGATTTATGCCTGCCATTTCGGTGCCCCAGATAAATAAGCTGAGCCCGAAAAACCATTTGGCGGCTCCGGTTATGGCGCCGGCCAGGTTATCGAAACTTCCGAGCAGGGTCATGCCCAGCACGGTTTTAAGCACTTTGCCCAGCACATGAATTCCGAGCACCAGGCCTATAAACAGCAGCAGAAAAACCACATACGGAGCGATGCCCTGCAGCCCGATATTTAAGGCCGGAAGTATGGTTTCCATTCCCCAGCTATGCAGTTTAAGTGCACCCAAAACGCCTGCTACCAGCGCCAGCATAGACACCAGTTCCAGTAGCAGGCCTTTCTGAAAACCGCGCCAGGTGCCGTAAGCAATAGGCAAAATCAGCACAAGGTCTATGGTGCTCACCCGCTACGAATTGTGGTTCAGGAACTCGCTCACGATGGCAGAAATGGCACGCCCGTCGGCAACGCCGGCCAGCTCGCGGGAAGCAACGCCCATAACCTTACCCATATCAGAAGGGCCGGTGGCGCCAACGCGCTGCGTAATTTCCAGAATGCGGTTGCGGAGTTCGCCCTCGTCGAGTTGCTGCGGCAGGTACTCTTCTATAATGGCCAGCTCGGCAAGTTCTACCTCTTCCAGATCGGAGCGGAATTGTTTTTTGTACACCTCCGCCGATTCGCGGCGCTGTTTGGCGGCCTTGGTAAGCAGCTTCATTTCGGCATCGGGCGTTAGGCCTTCGGTGTTGCCTTTTTCGGTTTCGGCCAGCAATATCTGCGATTTTATGGCGCGCAGGGCCTGCAAACGCTGCTTGTCTTTGGCCAGCATGGCGGCTTTTATATCGGCTTCTATTCTTGTTTTTAACGACATTATTTTACTTGTTATTTGTTGATTGTTACTTGATGATGGTTTTTTCGATCTATTTCCGGCTCCGAAAACTTTCTATTTCCTGAAAAAATTGGCAGCTTGCAAACAAATACCTGCAAGGGCCAAAAAATGACCAAACTGAGCGTAAATATAAATAAAATAGCTACCCTGCGGAATGCCCGCGGCGGCAATAACCCAAATGTTGTTAAAACCGCCCTCGATTGCGAGCGTTTCGGCGCGCAGGGAATTACCGTGCACCCGCGCCCCGACGAGCGCCACATCCGCTACCGCGACGTGTACGATCTTAAGCCTGTTCTGACTACCGAATTTAACATAGAAGGCAACCCAACGCCCGATTTCTGCAAAATGGTGCTCGAAATTATGCCCGCACAAGTTACGCTGGTGCCCGACGCCGAAAACGTGCTTACCAGCAACGCCGGCTGGGATACGGTAAAAAACCGCGATTTCCTGAAAGACGTGATTACGCAGTTTAAAGAAGCCGGCATCCGCACTTCTATTTTTGTAGACCCGGTTCTGGAGATGATCGACAGCGCCGCCGAAACCGGAACCGACCGCATTGAATTGTACACCGAAGCCTACGCAAGCGGCTATTTCAGCAATAAAGAAGAAGCCATAAAACCTTATGTAAATAGCGCCAAACGAGCCAACGAACTCGGCCTTGGCATTAACGCCGGGCACGATCTGGATTTAGATAACCTGAAATATTTAAAGCAGAATATTCCGGGTTTGCTTGAAGTTTCTATCGGCCATGCCCTTATTTGCGATGCGCTGTATCTGGGTTTAGAGAATACGATTCAGATGTATTTGCGGAGGTTGGAGTAAAGTTTATTAACCAAGCTGGAGCTTGGCGGTCCGGATCGCCAAGCTCCAGCTTGGTCTTTGCCACCCTAAGTCAATTCTGCCAATATTTACTCTCCCACACCCTTATTTCTGTCCGCTTCAGCCTTCAAATATTCTTCATACCCTCTCTCCCCAACCTTAGGCGGATCAGAAAAAATCTCGATAGAATCTATTCTGTCGCCGAAACCGAAATCGTTTAGCCGCGCAATTTCCTGGCCGGGAAGAAGCCATAAATGCGTGCTCTCGAATAATTCGTCTTCGTAGCAGCGCACATAGGCGCAGGGCCCGATTTTCACAGAATCGATTTCGTCGTGCCAATCTTCGCCGTTAATGCGCATGTTGGGGTAGCGGGCCGGGCCGAAAAGGTGTTCGTGTTTGCCTTTAAAATCTTCGTCGGCGTAAATAATGATCCAGCATTTATCGGGGTTGCTCGAAGCGGTTGGCATATTCTTTTTGGTTATTATTTGGCAAGATAGTTATTGAACGTAAAAAGCCGCCTTCCGGTGGCAATATTTAGTTTCGGCGCTGATATTGAGTAACTTTACCGCTGCGAATTTCCCTCAAAACAATGATTTATAGGCTCCCCATCGATGCTTTTTTGGCCGCCGCAGCCTCCGGCCCGCTGCTCGATGTGCGCGCGCCTGCCGAGTTCGAGGCCGGGCACATGCCTGGCGCGGTCAGTTTTCCTATCTTCACCGACGAAGAACGCAAGCGCATCGGCACATTATATAAACAGGCCGGCCACGACCGCGCCGTAATAGAAGGGCTGCATTTTCTGGGTCCGCGCATGGCCGAAGTGGTAAAAAAAGCCAACAAACTTTTCCCCGGTAAAAAAGTGCGGATGCATTGCTGGCGGGGCGGTTTGCGCAGCGGCACCATGGCCTGGCTTTTAGATCTGGGCGGGTTTGAAGTTACCTTATTAGACAACGGCTATAAATCCTGGCGAAATTATGTGCTGCAAACGTTTGCGCAACCCTGGCAATTCGTTATTCTGGGCGGCATGACCGGCAGCGGAAAAACCGATTTATTAAAACAACTCCATAATGCCGGCGAACAAGTAATAGATCTGGAAGGATTAGCGCACCACAAAGGCTCGTCTTTCGGCGGAATAGACCAACCTGCCCAGCCAACGCAGGAGCAGTTCGAGAACATTTTAGCAGCGCAGTTACTTCAGCTCGATCGCAAAAAAAGAATTTGGGTGGAGGATGAAAACAACACCATCGGCAGGCTGGTAGTGCCAAAAACCCTGTATGCGCAGATGAAATCGGCACCGGTTGTTTTGGCCGAAGTTGCCCGCGAGCAGCGCGTAAAAAAACTGGCGCGCGAGTATTGCCAAACCAACCCCGGTTTACTTCGCCAAGCCGTGCAGCGCATCCAAAAACGCCTGGGCGGCCTCGCCACAAAACAAGCCCTCGAAGCCATAGAAACCAACCAAATGGAGCAAATGGTAAATATTGTGCTGCATTATTACGATAAGGCTTACACGTTTTTATTGAATGAGCGTGGGCCTGAGCAAATGGTAAAAGTTGAGTTAGATTTGGGTGATTTTGAATCTGCCGTTCCGGAGTTAATGAAAGCTGCTGAGAATGTAAGTAAGCAGTGGCTCCCAAACCCTGTCAGGGCTTAAAGCCCCTGACAGGGTTACACCCGTTCCGCTTATCTTTGCCCTACCATGACCGACGAAAAAATACGCTTAACCCAATACAGCCACGGCGCCGGTTGCGGCTGCAAAATAGCGCCGCAGGTGTTGGATAAAATTCTGCACACCGCCATCTCCTACCCTGCCGACAAAAACCTGTTGGTAGGCAACAACACCCGCGACGATGCCGCCGTGTACAACCTCGGAAACGGGCAAGCCGTTATCAGCACCACCGATTTTTTTATGCCGATTGTGGATGATCCGTTCGATTTTGGAAGAATTGCTTCGGCAAACGCCATTTCGGATGTGTATGCCATGGGCGGAAAACCATTGCTGGCGATTGCCGTGTTGGGCTGGCCTGTAGATA
>JAFADQ010000413.1 GCA_023424725.1 Bacteroidota bacterium | reverse complement strand
GCCACCATTACCACGCAACTTAACGAAGCTGGCCAGTTGCTCGACGAATCTATTCAGGAAGTCCGGCGCATTTCGCATAATATGGTTTCAGGCGTACTGATGAAGTTTGGTTTAGTAGCTGCGATAGAAGATATGCAGAAAAACCTGACCAGTACCGGACAGATAAACTGTAAGCTTTCTGTATTCGGCTTGCAAAACCGGCTGCCTGCAGACCTGGAAGTGCCTCTATACCGCATTTTGCAGGAACTCGTAAACAACGCCTTAAAGCACGCCAGCGCCACCGAAATTACCATTCAGCTAAATAAATTCGACGACCTGCTGAATATTGTTGTAGAAGATAACGGCACCGGCTTTAACCCAGCTTCTGTAATCGCAAACGGCATGGGCCTTGCCAACATACAGGCGCGAATAAGCCAGTTGGGCGGCACTTTAAATATCGACAGCGGCTTGGGCAACGGAACTACGTTTATAATTGATGTGCCTATGCAAGGCGATGAACTCGCAGCAAAAGATTTGCTAACCCAAGCTAAACAAGATGCTTTTGGCTAAATTGCGTGCCAGCAGCGCCTTCAGATCAATGGCGCTTATTATATAAATTTGATTTGATAACCGCACACGTTACTTTAATTGGCAAGTCTAAAAAATAAAAAAGTTTTGGTTACAGGCGCCGATGGTTTTATAGGCAGCCATTTGGTAGAAGCGCTTTTAGAAGAAGGCTGTTCTGTGCGTGCATTTGTATTCTACAACTCTTTTAATAGCTGGGGCTGGTTAGATAGTTTGCCTGCAGAAAAGCTGGCTCAAATAGAGATTTTTGCAGGCGATATCCGCGATCCTAATGGTGTAAGAACTGCTCTTAAAGAAATTGATATCGTTTTTCACCTGGCCGCGCTAATTGCCATTCCGTTCAGCTACCACTCTCCCGACAGTTATATAGATACCAATATTAAAGGTACGCTAAACATAATTCAGGCGGCAAAAGACCTTGGTACCGGGAGAGTTTTGGTAACCTCCACGTCAGAAGTATACGGCACCGCGCAATATGTGCCCATAAACGAAAATCATCCGAAGCAGCCTCAATCACCTTATTCTGCCTCCAAAATTGGCGCCGATTGCATTGCCGAGTCGTTTTACCGCAGTTTTAATTTACCAGTTACAATTGTGCGGCCTTTCAATACTTACGGGCCAAGGCAGTCTGCGAGGGCCATTATTCCGGCCATCATAACCCAATTGCTGCAAGGCAAAACCGACATAAAACTTGGCGACCTTAGCCCAACCCGCGACTTGGTTTTTGTTGCCGATACCGTTCAAGGGTTTATAGAAATCGCTAAATCGGAGAAGTTAATTGGTGAAGATTGCAATATAGCCACAGGCACCGAAATCAGCATGAAAAATCTCTCCCGGAAATTAATAGAACTAATAAATCCGGAAGCCAAAATCGTGGAAGATGAGGCAAGAATGAGGCCCGAAAAAAGCGAAGTGTTCAGATTGTTAGGCGATAACGGAAAACTGAAAACCCATACCAACTGGCAGCAAAAGTTTTCGCTGGAAGAGGGTTTAGCAGAAACTATTGCCTGGTTCAGCAATAAAGAAAACCTGCGGCATTACAAGGGAGGGATTTATAATATTTAAACATGCTCTTACTTGGTTTTATGCTGTGACGGCCATTTTTTTGCCTGTTACAGCCTAAATTAATATTCCGGAATTGGTTAATAGATTAAGAACCCAATTACTTAATACGTACGCCGCTAGCTCAAATTCTGCATGAAAAAAATCGCTCTTTTCGGATATTCGGGCCACGGGTTTGTAGTGGCAGAAGCTACTCTGCTCTCTGGGCATCACCTTGCCGGTTATTGCGATATTTCAGAAGTTACATACAATCCGTTTTCTCTCACCTATTTAGGCAGCGAGCAGGATAATACTGTACTGGGGAATTTATCTGTTATTGCTGAAGCTGCCGTTATCGGAATAGGAAATAATGCCATCCGCAGGCAAGTTTTTGATCTGCTTCAGCGGCAAGGGCTAGCTGTTGCAGTAATTCAACATCCTGCGGCTAGGGTGTCTGCTTACGCAACAATTGGAGCGGGCACATTTATTGCGGCGGGCGCGGTAATAAATCCGCTTGCCGCTATTGGCGCCGGCGTTATCGCGAATACGGGCTGCATTGTTGAGCACGAGTGCAAAATAGGTGACTTCGCGCACATAGCACCCGGTGCTGTGTTGGCAGGAAATGTAACTGTTGGCCAAAATGCTTTTATCGGGGCAAATGCCGTGGTAAAGCAGGGCATCATGATTGGCGATAATGTTACAATTGGTGCCGGTTCGGTTGTTTTAAATGATATTCCGGATAACGAAATTTGGGCAGGCAACCCGGCAAAGAAGCTGCAAAAATGAGCAAAACTATTATCATCGCCGAAGCCGGAGTTAATCACAACGGCGACCTGGAAACAGCCAAAAAACTAATTTCGGTCGCTGCAGATTGTGGTGCCGATTTTGTAAAATTCCAGACATTTAAAACCGAAAACCTGGTAACCTGCGACGCCCAAAAAGCGGCCTATCAGAGCAGAAATACAAACGATCCGGAAACATCGCAGTTCGGAATGCTGAAAAAGCTGGAAATGCCCGCCGGTTGGTATCCGCAATTGATCGCCTTCGCTGCTTCCCGAAAAATACAATTCCTTTCAACCGGGTTCGACGAACAAAGCATCGATTTTCTGGATAAATTAGGGCTGCCGTTCTTTAAAATTCCATCGGGCGAGATCACCAATAAACCTTTTCTGGAGCATATAGCGCGAAAAAAGAAACCTGTAATTTTATCAACCGGAATGGCAACTTTGCAGGAAGTAAAAGCCGCCGTAAAAGTGCTGACTCACAATGGTCTGGCAAAAGACGACATTACCGTTTTGCACTGCACTACCGAATATCCGGCACCGATGGCCAGCGTAAACCTGAAAGCAATGCTAACCATGCGCGACGAATTACACCTGAAAGTTGGCTACTCAGACCATACTTTAGGGATAGAAATTACGGTTGCCGCCGTTGCCCTGGGAGCCGCTGTTATAGAAAAGCATTTTACCTTAGATAAAAAACTCCCGGGCCCCGACCATGCGGCATCGCTGGAGCCGGAAGAGCTAAAGCAAATGGTGGCCGCCATTCGCAATGTAGAGCTGGCAATGGCTGCGACCGGCAAAAAAGAGCCCGCCAGCGCCGAAATCAAGAACATAAACGTTGCCAGAAAAAGCCTTTATTATAAAACAGAACTTCCGGCAAAACACACCATAACCAGGCACGATTTAGTTGCTCTGAGGCCCGGCGATGGAATAAGCCCGATGGAGATAGACACTGTTACCGGAAAGCCTTTGCAAACAAGTGTAAAAGCCGGCGAAAAAGTAAGTGTAAGCCATTTCTGATGCGGAAAATTTGCGTAATTACCGGTACCAGGGCAGAGTACGGTCTGCTTTATTTTACCCTGCAGGCCATTAAAGCCGATCCTGAGCTGCACCTGCAACTCTGCGTTACAGGCATGCACCTCTCGCCGGAATTTGGCCTGACGTATAAGCAAATTGAAGCAGACGGATTTAGTATTGATGAAAAAATCGATATAGAACTTTCTTCCGATTCTGAGGTTGGAATTTCTAAAAGCATTGCATTGGCCATTGCCGGTTTTGCCGAAGCTTTCGATCGGCTGAAGCCTGATTTGCTACTTGTTTTAGGCGACCGGTTCGAGATTTTTGGCGCGGTTACGGCCGCGCAGGTGGCCCGCATTCCGGTGGCTCATTGCAACGGCGGCGAAACCACCGAGGGCGCGATTGATGAAGCTTTCCGGCATTCCATCACTAAAATGTCGCACTTGCATTTTACAGCAACCGAAGAGTATAAAAACAGAGTAATTCAGTTAGGCGAAGATCCGGAGCGGGTGTACAATATTGGCTTCCTTGGCATCGAAAATATAAACAAACTGAATTTGCTTAGCCGCGGGGAGTTCGAAAAATCGATTAAATTTGAACTTGGCGAAGTCAACTTTTTGGTAACCTATCATCCGGTAACCTTAGATTCTGCTTCTGCCGAAAGCCAGTTTGCCGAGTTGCTGCGAGCGCTCGATCAGTTTCCCGAAGCCCGCGTAATTTTTACCAAACCCAACGCCGATACTGGTGGCCGCGTACTTATCCGGATGATTGACGATTTCGTACAATCTTCGCAAGGCCGCGCGGTTTCGTTTGTTTCGCTCGGGCAGCTTCGGTATCTTTCGGCGTTGCGGCATGTTCATGCGGTTATCGGAAACTCGTCGAGCGGCTTAACAGAGGCGCCCTCTTTTCAAACGCCAACTGTAAATATCGGCGACAGGCAAAGCGGGCGCATAAAAGCGGCAAGTGTAATAGATTGTGCTCCAGATGCCAGTTCGGTTGTAACGGGCATAAAACTGGCCCTTTCAGCCCGGTTCAAATCTGAGATGGCATTAACGGAAAATCCTTACGGAACAGGAAATCCGTCAGAAAGCCTTGTTTCTATTTTAAAGAATGCTAATTTAGAGGGCATATTAAAAAAGAAGTTTTATACAATTCCAAACACAGCAGATTGACCTTTTTTTCTACAGATATACTTCAGCCTCTGGTGGAGGAATCCGGCGAGCAAACCTCACTGCCCGCTACAACTCCTACACCTATTGCCCAGGACCCGAATGCCGGCCCTATGGATTTTAGACAACATATAATACAAATTAACACCCCCATAAAAACCGCGCTGGCGCAACTGGATAAACTGGCCGCCGACGCCATTTTATTTGTGGTGAACGAAGACGAAGAGCTGGTTGGTTCTTTAACCGACGGCGATGTGCGCCGGGGCTTTCTAAAAGGTTTATCGCTGGACGACATGATTGATAAATTTCTGCAAACTAACCCCAAATCTTTGCAGAAAGGCGCTTATACAATAGAACAGGTAATTAACTTTAGAGAAAACGACTATAAAATTGTGCCCGTTATTTGCCGCGAAGGCAAAATAGTAAACGTGCTAAACTTCCGGTTTCTGAAGTCGTACCTGCCTGTAGATGCCATTATTATGGCCGGTGGCCGTGGCCAGCGGCTTAGTCCACTTACCGATACAACCCCAAAACCACTGCTAAAAGTAGGTGGCGAATCTATAATAGAGCACAACATTAATCGCCTGGCTGCTTTCGGAATAGACGAATTCCGGATTTCGGTTGGTTATAAAGGCGAGCAAATAGAAGCGGAGATAGGTAACGGCTTTAACCGAAATATCAATATTCAATACATTCACGAGAAAGAACCTTTAGGAACTATTGGCGCGGTGTCTATAATTACGGATTTTCAGCACGAATATTTGCTGGTAACCAACTCCGATGTACTCACTAATATAAATTACGAGCATTTTTTTCTCCACTTTTTAAGCCAGAATGCTGATTTGGCAGTAGTTACCATACCTTACAAAGTAACTATTCCGTACGCGGTGCTAGAAATCGAGAACAACGATATTACAAGCTTTAAAGAAAAACCCTCGTTTACCTATTACACCAACGGAGGAATATATTTGATGAAGCGAGCTGTGTTAGAGCACCTGCCTCAGAATACTTATTTTGATGCTACCGACCTGGCCGAAAAACTAATTGCCTTGGGTAAAAAAGTTGTTTCATATCCTCTTGCCGGCTATTGGTTAGATATAGGCCGCCCCGAAGATTACGAAAAAGCGCAACAAGATATCCATCAGATAAAATTTTAGTGAAGCCCTTAGTAGTAATACCGGCCCGAGGCGGATCTAAAGGTGTTCCGGGTAAAAATATAAAGCCATTGGGGGGCAAACCTCTTATCCATTATACCATAGAAGCTGCACTGGCCGTTTTTCCACCAGAAATCATTTGCGTTTCTACCGATTCGCCAGAAATTAAAGCATGTGCCGAGCAAACAGGGCTGCGAGTGCCATTTTTACGGCCACCAGAACTGGCAACAGATACGGCAGGTACACGTGAAGTTTTATTGCATGCCGTAGATTTTTACGAAGCGCAAGGCTACTTTCCTGATGTGGTAATTCTGCTCCAACCCACTTCCCCTTTCCGAACTGCACAACATATTAAGGAGGCCCTTGGTTTATTTACTGCAGATTTGGATATGGTTGTGTCGGTAAAAGAAACCAAATCGAACCCTTATTACGTTCTCTTCGAGGAAGATGAAAACGGTTATCTGCAATCTTCTAAAAAAGGAGAGTTCACCCGGCGGCAAGATTGCCCGAAAGTGTGGGAGTATAACGGGGCAATTTATGTGATTAATGTTAATGCCTTAAAAACAAAGGCTTTCTCTCAACTTTCCCCAAAGGTAAAATATGTAATGGATGAGGAAAGCTCTTTGGATATTGATAGTGAGTTGGATTGGAAAGTGGGGGAGGTGATGGTTGGGGTGTGGAAGACCACGCTATAATCAAATTTTAACAAATGCCTTTTTTATCTCATTCAAAAGGTAGAATCTTGTTATGGATTTGATCGAATAGTTTTTTATGCTGCTTAAGAGAAAAGCTAAAATCTTAACTATTTCAATAAATTAGGCTAAATTTGCCTTTTATTACCTAAGGTATTACAAATTTTAAAAAGTGCGTTTAAAAGGTTTCTGTTCTTTTTTTCTTCTGATTAAAGCCTGATCTGCTTCAGGCATTAACAGATATGAACCTTTTAAATTAACCGGAAACATTTCCATGAAAATATTAGTAACCGGAGGCGCCGGTTTTATCGGGTCGCATGTGGTAAGGTTGTTTGTAACTAAATACCCCGATTACCAGATTTTTAACCTCGACAAGCTTACGTATGCCGGCAATCTGGCGAACTTAACCGACATAGAAAACAGCGAAAACTACACCTTTATTAAAGGTGATATTGTAGATGCTGCTTTTCTGGATAAGATTTTCAGTGAGCACCAATTCGACGCCGTGGTTCACCTTGCCGCCGAATCGCATGTCGACAGGTCTATATCCGACCCTCTTTCATTTGTTCATACAAACGTTACCGGTACAGTGAATCTGCTAAGCGCGGCCCGCAACCTCTGGAAAAACAACTTGGAGGGCAAAATATTTTACCACATCTCTACCGACGAAGTGTATGGCTCGCTTGGCCAGGAAGGATTGTTTACCGAAGAAACTCCCTACGATCCGCGCTCTCCTTACTCTGCTT
>JAFADQ010000344.1 GCA_023424725.1 Bacteroidota bacterium | reverse complement strand
CGACGGGCACATGGCCATGGTAGCCGGACTTGCGCCCTTGCTGCACAAAAAACGGCCCTCGCAGGGCAAGGTAGTCTTGCTTTTTCAACCGGCAGAAGAAACCGGAGAGGGCGCGGCAAGAGTGCTGGCCGATGAAAAGTTCTGCCAGATAAAACCCGATTATGTGTTCGCGCTGCACAATTTGCCGGGCTACAAGTTGGGGCAGGTGCTGGTAAAAACCGGTCCGTTTACGGCGGCGGTAAACAGCATTATTATTAAACTAACCGGCAAAACCGCGCACGCAGGCGAGCCGCACAACGGCACAAACCCGGCGCTGGCCATCGCCGAAATAGTGCAGCAACTGAACCGGCTTGTGGTGGCAGATGTTTCGTCCGAAGATTTCCGGCTGCTTACGCCCGTGCATTTTAACATGGGCGAAAAAGCATACGGTGTATCGGCGGGCGAGGGCGAGGTGCATTATACGTTGCGTTGCCGCAGCAATAAGCAAATGCGCGCGCTGGAGCAGGAAGTAGAAAAACTGGTGCTGAAAATTGCGCAGCGTTATAAATTACAACTGCACATTTCTTACACCGAAAGCTTTCATGCAAACCAAAACAACCCGCTGGCGGTTGATTGGGTAAAACAAGCCGCCGCCGCTGCGAGCGCCGAAGTTGCAGAGCCCAAAAACCCGTTTAGTTGGGGCGAAGATTTTGGCCTGTTTACCGAGAAATTTCCGGGGGCAATGTTCGGTTTAGGATCGGGCGCCGAAACGCCCGCGCTGCACAACCCCGACTACGATTTTCCGGACGAGCTTATCGGCACCGGTGTTAACATTTTTTATCAGATACTACAGCAAGTACAACATGCATGAGAACTCGGTAATAGAGCTCAGCTTTTCCGCTTTACAAAATAACATTGCTTTTCTTCGCCGCCTTTTGGGTCCCGACGTACTTTTATCGTCGGTAATAAAAGGCAACGCTTACGGCCACGGCATAGCCGAATTTGTGCCGATGGCCTGCCGCTGCGGTATTACACATTTCTCGGTTTTCGGGTCGGAAGAGGCCTGGCAGGCAAAGCAGGTGGCAGCGCCCGGCGCCACAATTCTGATAATGGGAATGATAGAAGGCGAAGCGCTGGAATGGGCCATCGAAAACGAAGTAGAGTTTTTTGTGTTCGATATGCAGCGCCTGCAAGATGCGGTAACCTTCAGCAAAAAAACCGGCAAACCCGCCCGTGTGCATATTGAGCTGGAGACCGGAATGAACCGCACCGGTTTCACCGAAAAAGACATCGCGAAGGTAACGAAACTACTAAAAAACGAAGCCGCGCACCTGGAGTTTAAAGGCCTTTGCACACACTACGCCGGTGCCGAAAGCAGCGGCAATTTTTACCGCGTACAAGGCCAAATGCTGGCGTACGAGCTACTCTACGACCTGTTTCTGAAAGCCGGATTAAAACCCCAGCTTCGGCACACGGCCTGCTCGGCGGCGGCCATCGCTTTTCCGGAAACCCGCATGGATATGGTG
Organism: Bacteroidota bacterium; assembly: GCA_023424725.1. GTDB lineage: Bacteria > Bacteroidota > Bacteroidia > Cytophagales > Hymenobacteraceae > JAFADQ01. Next base: position 5,166 of record JAFADQ010000344.1, on the reverse strand, counting down.
CGCATAGGCATACTGCAATACGGCCTCTGGCCCAGCCCCGAAACCCTGATACAATACCTAAATAAAAACAAAACCAAAGAAGACCCATTGCAACGCGTTATTGGCTGGAAAAGCACCGTAATGAGCCTTAAAAAAGTAAACCCCGGCGATTTTATAGGCTACGGAACCAGCTACATGGCCCAGCAAAAAATGAACCTGGCCGTGGTGCCCATCGGCTATGCGCATGGCTACAGCCGCTCGCTCAGCAACCAGGGTTTAGTGGCCATAAAAGGACAAATTTGCAGGGTAATAGGCACTGTAAACATGAACATGCTGGTGGCAGATATTTCCGGATTAAAGAACGTGCAAAAAGGCGACGAGGTAGTGCTGATAGGCAAGCAGGGCAAAGCAAGTGTTTCTGTCGGCTCGTTTAGCGAATTTAGTAACCAGCTAAATTACGAGCTGCTAACCAGGCTGCCGGAAAGTACGCCGCGGCGGGTGGTGGGATAACAAAATAAAAGTGCCGCCGCCCCTCGCTGGCGCGAGCTTCCGGCTCGTGCCTTGCAACTATTTTGGCACGAACCGGAATTAAAGCGCGGGCCATAAGCTCGCGCCAGCGTTCATTCAGGCAACAACCAGCACCACAAACCAGCCATTTCCTTTCTGGCGCACCCTTTTTTGCCTGTTCCAGCCATCTTCGCCCAATAGTGTTAAATTTGACTTTTAAAGCCATCCTATAAAAGAAGTATTGACCTGCAGCGCAGTGGTTTTTAGCCGCTGCAGCTTTTTCAATCTTCTGAAAACAAATACACCCATGACCGACCCAACGCCCAAACCGCCCATAGAACAGCCACCCGTATTCAATTCCTGGAAAACCTGGTACGCGCTGGTACTGGGCGCGCTGGCGGCGGTAATTTTTATTTTATACCTTCTTACGGCATCGTATACATGAGCGCTTTAGACTGGATCGTTCTGCTGGGCACGCTGCTGTTTATAGTAGGTTACGGCGTTTGGAAAACCCGCGGCAAGCAAGACATGGAAGGCTACCTGCGCGGCGGCAACCAAATGAAATGGTGGACAATTGGCCTCTCGGTAATGGCCACGCAGGCCAGCGCCATCACCTTTCTTTCTACGCCCGGGCAGGCTTATGAGGACGGGCTGCGGTTTATCCAGTTCTACTTTGGTTTGCCGCTGGCGATGGTGGTGATCTGCATAACGTTTATCCCGATTTATTACCGGCTTAAGGTGTACACCGCGTACGAGTATTTAGAGAGCCGCTTCGATCTTAAAACCCGGCAACTGGCGGCTTTTCTGTTTCTGGTGCAGCGCGGTTTGGCGGCCGGAATTACCATTTACGCGCCCGCCATTATTCTTAGCACCATTCTGCACTGGAACCTGAACCTTACCATTTTGCTTATCGGAATTCTGGTGATTATTTACACCGTTTCGGGCGGCTCGGCGGCGGTTAGCGTTACGCAAAAACAGCAAATGGCCGTGATGATGGGCGGAATGGTAATTGCCGGTTTTGTAGTAGTGCAGCTCCTCCCCGACCATGTAAGCTTTGGCGATGCGATAGACGTAGCCGGTTATATGGGCCGTTTAAATGCCGTAGATTTCACCTTCGACCCCGAAACCCGCTACAATGTTTGGTCGGGCTTGATAGGCGGGTTTTTCCTGGCGCTTTCGTACTTCGGCACAGACCAAAGCCAGGTGGCGCGTTACCTTACCGGCCGCAGCATTGCCGAGAGCCGCTTGGGCTTGCTGTTTAACGGTTTGCTGAAAATACCGATGCAGTTCCTGATTCTGTTTGTGGGCGTTTTGGTGTTTGTATTTTACCAGTTTACGCAGCCGCCGGTTTTCTTTAACGAAGCCGTGCGCGGCAAAGTATTGCAAACTGCCGCCGCACCCGAGTTGCAGAAACTGGAAGCCGAGCACACCGCACTTTTCACCCAGAAACAAGACAAGCTAAACCAACTGCTGCAGGCATCAAAAACAGGGCAACCAGAAGCTATTTCCGCGGCGCGCGCTAATCTGGAAACTACTACGGCCGGCATAAAAGAAAACCGCAAACAAGTGCTGCAACTGGTAGAACAACAAACCAGCAAATCTGAAGCGAAAGACACCGATTATGTGTTTATCAGCTTCATTGTAAAATACCTGCCGCACGGCATTATCGGGTTGCTGCTGGCCGTTATTTTCTGCGCCGCCATGAGCAGCACATCTTCCGAACTGAACGCGCTGGCCTCTACTGCCGTGGTAGACGTGTACAAACGGACTATAAAAAAAGAAGCCCGCGACAAGCACTATGTGGCTGCCTCTAAACTGTTTACCGTAGGTTGGGGCGTACTGGCGATAACCTTCGCGATGCTGGCCTCTTTGGTAGATAATTTAATACAGGCGGTAAACATTCTGGGCTCGCTTTTTTACGGTACTATCCTGGGTATTTTCCTGGTGGCGTTTTATGTAAAAAAGATAACCTCGCGGGCGGTATTTGTGGCCGCACTTATTACCGAGGCCATAATTCTTACGTTGTATTTTACCACCGAAATCGCCTTTTTGTGGTTTAATTTAATAGGCCCGGCGCTGGTAATTGTGCTGGGATTATTGATAGAGATGGTGCAGCCTGCAAGGGGCAAAAAGCAGGGCAACGAAGGATAAAATATAAGCACTATCCAATTATAGCAATGGGCTGCACCCATTGCTAAGACATAGCGCCCTTTCAGGGATATAAAGCCTCGCTAGCCCTGAAAGGGCGTAAAGCAGACCTATAAGGTTTTCGAAAACCTTATAGGTCTTATCCTCCGTACAGGTCTTTGTTTTGTACAAGCCTCTGCTACAATGAGTAATTACCATCAGCCGTTATTGCCCGGCCAAATATACCACCTGTTTTCCAGGGCTGTAGGCAGCGAAAAACTATTCATCACGCCCGATAATTACTTCTTCTTTCTTCAAAAACTAAAGCAACACACTGCCTCTGTTTGCAATTTTTACTGCTATTCTCTGTTGCCCAACCATTTCCATTTATTAGCACGAATTAATGACGAGGAAACGATTGCAAGGCATTTTGAAGAAGTAAAAAAAGCAAAGTTTAATCCGGAGCAACATTACATTTCCGATTTTGTGATGGAGCGGTTCAGCAATTTTCTAAACAGCTATACCAAAGCCTTTAATAAGGTAAATAAGCGGCGGGGCGCTTTGTTTATGGATTATCTGAGGCGCAGCATCGTAAATAAAGACAGCTATTTCGCCACCTTTATCTGGTATATTCATAAAAACGCAATGCATCATTCGCTCAGCAAAACAATCGGGCAATGGCCATACGACAGTTATAAATCTCTGCTTTCGGGCGCGCCCACTTCGTTACTAAGAACTGAGTTGATAGATTGGTTCGGCGGAAAAGAAAGCTTTATAAAATTCCACCAGCAGGAAGTACAGCCCAAAAACCTTGCAATTGAAGATGTGTAGAGAGTAGGATGTACAAAAGCGGGACGTATAAGACCTATAAGGTTTTCTGAAACCTTATAGGTCTTAGCCTGCGCGCTGCACTAAGCTGCAGCATCAATTTCCCGCTGCAACTTCTTCGGCAGTTTACTTTTTATCAGCTCATAAGATTGGCGTATATAATGCTCCCATTCTTGGCTTGAGAATACACTTTTATCCTGCACTTGTACCCACTTGTTGCGGGCCATGTACGGCGCCGGAATAATGCCTGGCCTTAGGGTTAGCTCTTCAAAATCTTCGTTGCTGGTTTTTAAGCTTACAGTGGCACCGGGCTCGAAACCGGTAATCAGAAACATCTTTTCGCCGATCATAAAACACAAATGGTCTTCCCATTTTATGCCTTCTGTTACGGCAGGCAGCGAGGTGCAAAATGCGCGGAGCTGATCGAGGTTCATCAAGTGAGGGATAAAGTTGGTAAGGTAATAAATTCAGGCTGCAAGGGGCAATTTTTCGGGCACCGGGGCTTAAAAAAACAGTGGCTCATGCTTAGTTTCCGGCACTAAAAATCAGCCTTTCAGCCTGGCCTGCTGCTTTTCGTCGCGTAATTCGCGCAGTGCGTGGGCGGCAATCCAACGGGCGCTTTTGCTGTTTTGCTGTGCTATTTTTTCTGACAGTTCTATAGCGGCGGCGTTTAACATGCGGTTTCGTTTACCTATTTGCCGGATTGCCCAGTTCACTGCTTTCTTTACAAAATTTCTCTCATCGGCGGAGCCTTTTTCTAAAAATGGGAAAAACTCTATAAATTTTTCGTCAGCTGCTTTTTTATCGTGAACGGCCAGCGTTGCCATTAAAGCAAATCCGGCGCGGCGCTCGAATTCAGGTTCTAACAAAGTCCATTCTTTTGCTTTTTGGTGCGCGAAAGGTGTTTTGTTGAAGAGCACAATGCAGGCCTGGTCGCAAATATCCCAGGAGTTGAAATCCTTAACCCAATTTTCAGCCAATTCAGGAGTTGTTAATTTGGGGTCGGCAATAAAAATGGCTATTAATCTGGCTTCGTGCATGCCGGTTTCCCAAAGGTCCAGGGCCAACGCGTGGTTTTTCTTCAGCGGTTTTGCTAAAGCTTTAAGTTCCGGAACTTTAATGCCGTATGCCTTCTCGGCGTTTATTCCGAAACGGGCCATGCCGCGGCGGTTTTCTTCGTTTCCTAAAAACTGGAGTTGTTCTAAAACATCGGTGCTGGTCATGCCAAAAAGTGGTGTGTGAAATGGCAAATGTAAACACTTTAAGGCTTCGATACCTTAGGTTTTCGGAAAGAAAAGAACCACCCCGGCAATCTATGCCGCCCCTCCTTAGCAAGGAGGGGAGCTGCTGGCGTTTTGGCTTTCTCTAAAACTCAACCTAAAGTTCGCTACCGCCTGGTGTTATTCCATTGCGAACTAAGCAAACCGCAATTCTGGTGTGGCACGAACAACTCCCCTCCTTGGCAAGGAGGGGTGGCACGAAGTGCCGGGGTGGTTGGTCTTCTACCTCCTGAACCCTCCCGGCGGCGGCCCGCCTGCACCATCCGGCGAAGGCGCAGTTGCGGCATCGCCGTAAAACTTCCGGAGCTGGTAGCTGAAGTTAAGCATAAAATACCGCTGCAAAACCCGGGTGTTTACATCTTCTATAAACGACTCGGTAATGTTGCGCTGCAGGTTGGTGTTTTCGCCCAGAATATCGAATACCGAAATGCTGAGTTCCATGCGC
>JAFADQ010000159.1 GCA_023424725.1 Bacteroidota bacterium | reverse complement strand
ATAACACCTACCTGTTTTCGTATGGGCTGGGCGCCGTAATTGTGCTTATTGGGCTGGTGGTTTTGCTGGGCATTTTTTACCCAACCGTTGGTTTTGTGGGCGGCTTATTAACAGCGGGCATGGCGGTGGTTACGCTTAGTTTTCTTATTACCACGCCCGAAGTATATGTACCAAACCTGGGCGGCGACGGGCCTACGCCAGTGTTTGGATTTCCGTACTTATCGGGTGCCGGCCGTTTGGTGCTAAAAGATGTAATTATGCTGGCTGCAGGCCTTATTATTGCCTCCAACAGCGCCCAAAAAATGCTGCGCAGCCAAACAGATACAAGGTAATTACAAACTTTCTGAGTTAATATTCTGATAGGTTTTCTGTTGTAATGGCACAAAAAATAAGCCCCGCAGCATTTATTCTTTTCTGAAAGAAAGCTGCGGGGCTCAAAAAACAATGTGTTAGCAAAGAATAATTACGATTTAAACATCGCCATCATCATTATTCCTATAAAACCGAGGCCATAAATAATCAGGATCACGATCATTAATATCGCCCAGAATTTAAAGAACGATTTTTCGTTGCTGAAAGCTTTGGTGAGTTCTTGGTTATCGCGGCGGGCAAGCGCTGCCGATAAATGGGTGCTGTAACGGTACAGGAAAAGCGACGGGAAAAAGTACAGCAGTGCAATCAGCACATATAAAATCCCGAAAACATACCCCGGTATAGGAATATCTTCGTTAGAGAACGAGCCCATAATTGTGCCCATTCCGAAACCTAACAATACCATAAGGCCGGTTAAAACAAAACCGACGATACCCAAAAATTTAGCCCATTTTTTAATTTCGCGCAGGTAGCCTAAATCGGCCGCCGAAAGGGTTAGTCCGGCAGGAACATCTTCGTTGTAGGGTGTGTAATTTTCTTCCATAATGGTTAGTTTAGTTTTCTAAAGAAAAGAAGTTTACCGCAAAAACAAAAATATTTCGGATAAAACTTACATACGCACCCGGTTAATCAAATCCGCCTGCCCGCCTCGCTTCCAATTCCGGCAATAGATTGTACTTTTGCAGTCAGCAACAATCTAACTTTATATACATGGATTTCAGAATAGAAAAAGACACCATGGGCCCGGTAAACGTGCCCGCCAACCGCTATTGGGGCGCCCAAACCCAGCGCTCTAAAGACAACTTTACTATTGGCGGCCACCTGATGCCGATCGAGATTATCCAGGCCTTCGCGATATTGAAAAAATCGGCTGCTATGGCCAACGCCGAGCTGGGAGTTTTATCGCAGGAAAAAGCCGATATAATTGCTAAAGTGTGCGACGAAATTGAGGCCGGAAACCTGGACGACGAGTTTCCGCTAGTTGTATGGCAAACCGGCTCGGGTACGCAAAGCAACATGAACGTGAACGAAGTGGTGGCCAACCGCGCGCACGTGCTCATGGGCGGCAATTTGATGGACGAGAAAAAGAGCATTCACCCGAACGACGACGTAAACAAATCGCAGAGCTCTAACGACACCTTCCCGACGGCCATGCACATTGCGGCCTATAAAATGGTGGTAGAGCAAACCATACCTAAAGTAGAAAAACTGCGCAACACGTTGCACGCAAAATCTGAGGAGTTTATGAACGTGGTGAAGATAGGACGCACGCACCTGATGGATGCCACGCCGCTTACGCTTGGCCAGGAATTTTCTGGCTACGTTTCGCAGCTCGACCACGGCCTTCGCGCCCTTAAAAATACCTTAGATCATTTATCGGAGCTTGCACTTGGCGGCACCGCAGTTGGAACAGGTTTGAATACACCAAAAGGCTACGATGTTTTAGTAGCGAAAAAGATCTCGGAATATGCCGGGCATTCTTTCCGCACCGCCGATAACAAATTCGAGTCTTTGGCTGCGCACGATGCCATGGTAGAAACCTCCGGCGCGCTAAAGCAACTGGCCGTTAGCTTAATGAAGATCGCGAACGACATCCGTTTGCTGGCTTCGGGCCCGCGCTCTGGTATTGGCGAAATATTGATTCCGGAAAACGAGCCGGGCTCATCAATCATGCCGGGCAAAGTAAACCCAACCCAGGCCGAAGCCATGACGATGGTATGCGCCCAGGTTGTAGGTAACGACGCAGCGATAACCGTTGGCGGCATGAACGGCCATTTCGAACTGAACGTGTTTAAGCCGGTAATGATCTTTAACCTGCTGATGAGCGCCCGCCTGATCGGCGACGCCTGCGACTCGTTCGAGAAAAACTGCGCGGTAGGAATAGAGCCTAACCATCCGGTAATAAAGAAACAACTCGAAAATTCGTTAATGCTGGTAACGGCGCTTAACCCGCACATTGGTTATGAAAACGCCGCCAAAATTGCGAAGAAAGCCCACAAAGAAGGCACTTCTCTTCGCGAAGCCGCGCTGGCCCTGGAGCTGCTTACCAACGAGCAGTTTGACGAGTGGGTGAAGCCGGAAGATATGATCGGAAGCTTGAAATAGCGTAGTGCGATTTGCGTAGTGCGTATTGCGATTAAAAAGAAAGGCAGCTCCGGTGGGGCTGCCTTTTTGGTTGTCTGAACCAGGATTTGCAGGATTGAAGGAAGGGCAGGATTATTATTTCATCGTTCCCGACCATGTTATTGCGGAGCGATAGCGTGGCAATCTACTGTTTGAACACCATTTAAGAGATTAAGTGGTTTTTGAAGATTGCCGGTAGCTTTATTTTGGGCTGTGAGGTGTGATTTTTTGCTGCATGCAGGAGATTGCCACGCTATCGTTGCCAATGACACGGTTGTTGGCTGTGCGGGGAGTCTTACCTGAATCGCCTCCGGAAATCTTCGCGGGTGTAGGTACGGGTGCCTGGCTCTGGGTAATTAAATATTTCTTTATCTGAGCCGTACTTTGGCAATTGCACAACCTCTCTTGGTAGTTCGTCAAGTTTTAAATTTATAATAGTGCTGTCAAGAGGAAGAAAACTATAAATATGCGCCTTGCTATAGAATCCGATACTTGATGCTTTCAACTCAGTTCTAATGCAATTTTGCCTTTCCCGGTTTACACCAATCCTGTAATTGCCATCAAAATCAGAAATTGTGCCACCAATCTTTTCACCATCCTGATATAAAATTACATTCGCAAACGGAATTGCCTCCCCCGTTTCCGCATCCGTAACCTTTCCTTTCAACACATAAACTTCTTTCTTCACACTATCAATTTCCTGCGCCGCAACACTACCTGCAAGCAGCAAAAAAGCGGCTGCCAGAGCAGAAAAAAGCCGGAAATAATAGAAAAACGAACGCATGATTGTAGAAGTGGCACTATTGCTCCGGCTTGCTAAAATAACAAGGTTATTGTTGACGTAGATTACTGTGCTAACCGTTAGCAAGTTACAGCTAAGGTACACATTTTATGCGCTATACAAACCGGTATGGGGCGCGTAAAACAAAACCGTGCGCAATTGCTATCGTATCGTAACCAATCAATTGTTTTTAGTATGATGAAGAAAGAATCTTTTTTTGCGCTGATAGCCCTGTTTTTGGCCTTTACAGGTTGTAATTCGGTTAAGCATGTAAAATGCAACGAGGTAGACCCGCTAATTAACCTGGAATGGCTGCGGCAAAAGGTGGCAGATATCGAAGCCAAAGGCGCAGAAAACAGCGACGCGGAAATTTACAGATATATGTATTATAACCGGCCGGTATTTTATATTTCGGGCCGCTGCTGCGATGTACCCAACGAGGTGTTTGATTGCCAGGGAAATAAAATTTGCGAACCAGACGGCGGCGTTGCCGGAATTGGCGACGGGCAATGCGCCGATTTTTTCTCTAAGCGCGAAGACGGAATTCATTTGTATCCGCCGCGAAACAAAAAGCTGTAGTACCTACGTTTGCTAATTTATAAATTGTAAGCAGGCTAAATATTGCTACTGCCCGCCAACAATTATACTTGTGCTTTGTTGCCACACATAAAAACCACTTTATTTTTCTTTCTGTTTACTCTCTAATGAAAGAATTACTTTTAGAACAACTCCGGTACAATGCCTGGGCAAATAATCGCGTAGCCAGCGCGCTGGAGCAAATGGGCACACAAACCCCCGAACGCACCTTGCTGCTCTTCAGCCATATTTTAAACGCGCACATTATCTGGTATTCGCGCCTTGTAAAAGAAGAAGCGCCATACAAGGTTTTTCAGGTGCACGATGTGGCTACCTGCATTTCGCTGGCCGGCAGTACCGCTAAGCCACTCTATAACTGGGTAGAGAATTTACCTGATCTAAACCTGACGGATATTTACAGATACACCAATACACAGGGGAAAACCTTTTCTAACACGGTGCAGCAAATTTTAACGCATTTAGTAAACCACAGCACCTACCACCGGGCGCAAATTGCTACCGATATGCGCCAAAACGGGCACGAACCTGTAAACACAGATTATATAACCTACGCCCGCGAGCTTAACGGCGAGCTGTAAAGGCCAAAAACCGGTGCGTTGTAAACAAACAGAGGCTGCCTTTAAAAAAGCAGCCTCTGTTTGTTTTGTAACGTTAATCTGGTTAGGGCAGTGTTACGGTTCCCATATTTGTTATTTGGTTGTTAGTAACTACCACGCCCGTTACGGTTTTATCCAGCGAGTCGATGGCAGAATCGAACCTCACAGTATAGGTGCCGGCCGTTAAGCCTTTAATAATAAATTGGCCGTTTGAATTTGTAAAACCGCCGGCAATAGTATCGGTATTCTGCATTACAAAAATGGCCGGATTAGCATTGTTGGGCTCTATATCGCCTTGTATTCCTCCTGCAACGGCATCTGTTATCACTTTTATAACCGGCTTAAGTTTGTAA
>JAFADQ010000096.1 GCA_023424725.1 Bacteroidota bacterium | reverse complement strand
ACCCGGAGGTTTATTTTTATCACGCCGTTAAGGTAGATTCGCTGGGAAATGAAAGCAGCAGGAGCAGAGCACTCTTCCGGAAGCAACAGCAATAATACTATTACCAATTAACAGGCACCACCTAACGTAGAGCCAAGGCACCGCCTTGGCTCTTTTTGGAGAATAAATTTTCCAGTTCGTGGAGATGAATTAGCCAGGGCGGTGCTTTGGCTCTATATGTAACAGTGCATCCAGAATGTTACATATTTGTCGTAAATCCAATTTCGGGACATTATTTTCTCCACAGCTTCCCGGCTCTGTATCAGGTTTCTGCTTAAAATATGTAATTTTGCTGCTTGATACCATCCGGACGATCCGGAAGAGGTAAAAAATTGTGCCTGATTACTTGCTGTTTCTTTGGAAATTGCTCATCATCAGGCATCTATGCAAAGCAGAGCAAAATGGGAATGTTTAATTTCTTTACCAGCGATATAGCCATCGATTTGGGTACGGCAAATACCCTTATCATTCATAACGATAAAATTGTGGTCGACGAGCCCTCGATTATCGCCATACACGCGCCTACAGGCAAAGTGCTGGCAATTGGGCGGCAGGCCATGCAAATGCACGAAAAAACCCACCCCGGCATTCGCACTATTCGCCCGCTTAAAGACGGTGTTATAGCCGATTTCCACGCGGCAGAGCACATGATCCGCGGGTTAATTAAAATGATCGATTCCGGCTCTCGCTTTTTTCAGCCGTCGCACCGCATGGTAATCTGTATACCGAGTGGCATTACCGAGGTAGAGAAACGAGCCGTGCGCGACTCAGCAGAGCATGCCGGCGCCAAAGAAGTGTACATGATACAGGAACCTATGGCAGCCGCTATCGGTATTGGCATTGATGTAGAGCAGCCCATCGGAACCATGATCGTAGATATTGGAGGCGGAACCACCGAAATTGCCGTAATCGCGCTTTCGGGTATCGTGTGCGACCAAAGCATCCGCGTAGCCGGCGATATGTTTACCCGCGACATTCTGGATTACATGCGCCGCCAGCACAATTTGTTAATCGGTGAAAGCTCTGCCGAAAAGATCAAAATTGAAGTAGGCGCTGCCATTACCGAACTCGAAAACCCGCCTGCCGACTATGGCGTTCGCGGCCGCGACTTAATGACCGGTATCCCGAAAGTAGTAAAAGTTACCTACTCCGAAATTGCCATCGCACTCGATAAATCTATCTCCAAAATAGAAGAAGCGGTACTAAAAGCCCTGGAAATTTCGCCGCCCGAACTTTCTGCCGATATTTACGATAACGGAATTCACCTGACAGGCGGCGGCGCTTTGCTTCGCGGCTTAGATATTCGTTTGGCGGCCAAAACCAAGCTCAACATTCATGTTGCCGAAGACCCGTTGCGTGCCGTAGTGCGCGGCACTGGCGCCGCATTGAAGAATATAGATGCGTTTAAGAACGTACTACTTACCTAAGATGAGTGGATGAGTGGATGAGTGGATGAGTGGAAAAATAAAAGCATGAAAGTTACGGACGTTGTAGAAATAATACGAAGAAATTATTTATTGATTCCGTTATGGAACACAAATAAGTTCTTTGTGCCATTAATCCACTCATCCACTCATCCACTCATCCACTCATTTTAAAAAGTGCGCGAGCTGTTTGCGTTTATATACCGCTTCCGGGGTTTCCTGGTGTTTGCATTGCTCGAGGCGCTGTGTATATTCCTTATCGTAACCAATAATCCGTACCAAAGCTCGGCTTTTTTCAGTTCTGCCAACCATTATACGGGGCAAGTGCTGGCCTTCGAAACAGAGGTGGAAGATTACTTTCGGCTGAACAGAATAAATAAAAATCTGGCCGAAGAAAACGCTCTGCTGCGCCAGCAATTGCAGCAGTTGCGGCAGGTAACAGATTCTATTCCGGCTGCAAGCGCTATTCCGGACACTTTACCGCTGGCCGAAGTGCTTTTTAAGCCAGCCAAGGTGATAAACAACTCTGTGAGGCGGGTAAATAACTTTATTACGCTGGATGTTGGCCGCGACCACGGCGTGAAACCCGGCATGGGCGTAATTACCAACAACGGCGTGGTAGGCCGGGTAAAGGCTGTATCGGCCAATTTTGCTACTGTTACATCGCTTCTGCACTCTAAATGGGTGGTGTCGGCCAAGCTGAAAAAGGATAATACGCTGGGCTCTATTAGCTGGAACGGAAGCGATTACCAGGAAGCGGTGCTTAACTTTATTCCGCTGCATGTAAAAGTGCAAAAAGGCGACAGCGTGGTAACGTCGGGCTATACGGGCGTGTTTCCGGACGGCGTGATGATAGGCACGGTAGAAGAAGTATTAACAGAAGACGACAAGAATTTCTACACCATCCGGGTTAGGCTGGCCGTAGATTTTTCGCGACTTTCTTTTGTATACGTGCTGAAAGACAGGTTGTACCAGCAACGCGATTCGCTGGAAATAACCACAACCGGAAAGGAGCCGCTGCAATGAGTAAATTACGCTTTAACCATCTGCTTCAGTTTATTCTGCTTGTGGCGGTGCAGGTGTTGCTGGCCCGCAACCTGCCGGTTTACGATGTGGCTTTTTGCTATGTCTACATCGGTTTTTTGCTGTTTTTGCCCATACAATTATCGGTAGTAAGCCAGTTGTTTTTTGGGCTGATAACCGGCTTAACAGTAGATATTTTTTACGATACCCTGGGCATACATTCCGCAGCCTGCGTATTTCTGATGTATATGCGGCCTTACGTTATCCGGCTGCTAACCCCGCGCGACGGCTACGATGCCAACGACACGCCAAACGTGCACCGCATGGGCTATTACTGGTTTCTGCCTTATGCGCTGTTGCTGGTTTTTTTGCACCACGCAGCCCTGTTTTTTCTGGAAGTGTTTAGTTTTTACATGTGGTGGATGACGTTGCTGCGCATCGGCCTCAGCACGGTATATACTTTTCTGGTGCTGATGATCATTCAGTTCCTGTTTTTCCCTACGAAGCGGCAGGGACGGAAGTAATTCTCTTTATTTTGGTTTTACTTTCGCGTCAGATGTTTTATCTCCCAGAATAATCCTTAGGATTTCGATAGGCATGTATGATAGCCAGAATCACGATTCTCCTTTTCTGCTCATCTATTAAGTAGTCGATCCTTAAGAACGATTTAACGCTATAGTTATCAACAATTTAAGATTGATAAATGGGTGATTTTAGCGCTTGGAATATGCAAGTAAATGCTTATTTTTGGTAATAAAGCTTGCAGAAAAATG
>JAFADQ010000094.1 GCA_023424725.1 Bacteroidota bacterium | reverse complement strand
ATTATAATACAAACCAAGGCCGCCGCGAAGAGTACCAATAACAAGATCTGGTTTACCGTCGCCGTTAAGATCTGCGGCGGCGGGAGCGGCGCGCAGGCCCTGGTTTAGTATTATGGTGTTGCCCGATTTGGGTAAGAGCAAGGTGTGGCTGGCTTCGGCGAAGGTTCCGGCAAGGTTGGTTTCTATATCCGGGTAAATGTGCACTTTGCCCAGACGCTCGCCCACCAGCAAATCGTAATTGCCGTTACCGTCCAGATCGGCGATAAAAGGGGTAGAGTTTCCGGCGCCAAAGTTAGTCCCGAATAAATCTATGCCTCCAAAGCTTTGGGTTTCTAAAGTAAACGCAGGAGCGGTTGCGGTGCCGGTGTTGCGGTAATAATTTATGTTGCCGTTTCGCTCGCCAATAAGCAGGTCGGGCAGGCCGTCGCGGTTCAGGTCTGCCACATGCGGTTTGCTTAACAAACCAACGTTTATGTTTTGGTACGTATTGGTTACAAAGCTAAAATCTACAGGCTGGCCGGCGCCGGCGGTGTTCAGGTAATACATCAGCTCGCCGTTATTTTTGCCGATCAACAAATCCTGGTCGCCATCGCCATCCATATCGCCGAAGGCCGGAGAAAGATCGGTAACAAACTGACCAGAGAGTGAACTTAGCTGCAGATAATCGCTATCTACCAGATTAAAGCTGGGTGCTGCATTTGTGCCGTCGTTGCGCAGCAATGCCAGGCGCGATACCACCGAAAAAGAACTTTCGCGGTAGCCGTAATTGCCAATCAGCAGGTCCAGATCGCCGTCGGCATCGTAATCGAAAAAAGCGGGTGCAGAGCCCGAGCCGAAATCCAGCATCTGATTCTCCAGAAAATCGTTTTGCTGATAGGTAAATACCGGGCTGGCATTGCTGCCCGTGTTTTTATATAACAACACCTGATCGAAGTTCTTTCCTCCAGGGTCGGCGCCGGTGTTGGGCGCTATCAGCAGGTCTTTAAGGCCGTCGTTATCAATATCCTGGTAAAAACCGGCCGGAAAAATAAACAGATCGGCAGGAAGCGAAGCCGGGAAAGCTGTTGTTTGTGCTACCATTTGCCCGGAGGCCGAGTTTTGCAGAAACACCATTTGGGTAGACGAAATATCGCCGATCAGCGCTTCTTTATTACCATCGGCGTTATTATCGAACAATAATAAAGTAGAACCCGCGTGCAGCACATCATCCGGCGACATGGCATTAGTGGCCGGTATTGGAAAGCGGCAATTTACGCCCAGCGTAATAGAGCTGTTAGATGCGTTTTCCGAAAATTGCCCCCAGCAAAGCGTACCGATGCTAAAATCGAGGCCGCAGTTTTGGTTGTTTCGGTATTCTACCACAAACGTGCCGGCAAAATCGAAGGCCAGAATATCGAGGTCGCCATCGTTGTCTATATCTAAAATAGCCGGCACATCTGTTGCGGGCACTTCTACCTGAAACCCGGATGGAGTAGCCAGATTTGCCTCCTGCAGCGCAAACGAGAGGTTATTGCCAGCAGATGTATTGCGGAAAACGGTAACACCCTGCTGCGGGTTAGAAGTAAAAATATCGTCTTTGCCATCGCAATCGTAATCGGCCAGCAGCACCCAGTGCATCAGCTCGGCGGGAAAGAAACCGGCGTACTGAGGCGCGTAGGTATAGCTGTTTTGGCCGGGCGCGCCGGTGTTTAAGAATGGAAGCACCGCTCTATCGCCCCGGTCGAAAATAAACAGGTCGCGGATGCCATCGTTATTTAAATCTATGCGGCTGAATTGCGGCGCGTGCAGCCCGCCCGCCCAGGCTAATGGCAGGTTTTGCCCGCCCGCCGATACCGGAATATTGGTGCTTTGCGAAAACTGAATGGGCTGCGCCAAAGCTGTGGAGCCCAAAAACAAGGCCGGAAGAAGGAAAAAACAAATGCGCATAAAAGAGTAGCTTAATTAAGGGCACGCAAAAATAAAGACAGGCCCTGCCGCTATTGCGTTACGCAATTTCTGATTTATTTGTGGAATGTAATGTGGAGCCAGCTTGAAAACCAGATTAGGGAAGTTAATATTAATCTTTTGAAATTAATTCTTTACCCTGTTTTTCCTAAAATGCATTAGAATCTGTATGTTTGCCGGGAGCAGTTACTGGCTAACAATTATTTATGCTTAGTATTGCCAGTAATAAGTGAAGTCCAGAAATCACTCTAAAAACGGGGCGAAACCGAAAAGCCATACGAGTAGGACAACAACACACACTTTTTTAAAAATGCTTAAAAAAACAAGAACTGCCTTTGCGCTTCTGGCTGTAACATGTATGATGTCGAGCTGCGCTGCCGTTAAAAGTCCTTTAACCGGCGTTTGGTACACAGATGTTAAAGCCCCTCTTGCCGTAACTAGCAACGCAAACTCATCTAAAGTTGGATCCGCAGAGGCCTCTTCTATTCTTGGCGCCATTGCAACCGGCGATGCAAGCATAGAAACCGCGGCAAAATCTGCTGGAATTACCAAAATTCACCACGTTGATGAGCATTCTACTAG
>JAFADQ010000085.1 GCA_023424725.1 Bacteroidota bacterium | reverse complement strand
GTCTACGGAAGGGTTGCGCAACATTGTGGCGTTTATGGATTTAGGCGAGCCCAATCCGTATCGTAATCAGTTTAATACAAACGGCACAAACGAGCCGTCTAACACAAAAAACAGGTTATACAATATTTTAACATCGGCCGGCAACTCTGCCCGGAATGTAGATAATGTAGATAATTTCCTGCTCAACAACTCTCAACTGCAGGCCGGCGAGTTTCAGCGCGCGAAAGATTTTGAGCGCGTAAACAATGCCCGTAAACTAAACGAACGCGAATACCGGTTTAACGAACGTTTGGGGTATATATCGCTTAACACGGCGCTGCAACCTCAGGAAGTGCTGGCGGTTTCGTTTGAGTATACCCTTAGAGGCAAAACCTATAAAGTAGGAGAGTTAATAGACGATTACCAGAACCTGGGCTCGCAGGATGTTATTTTCCTGAAATTGCTGAAAGCCACCCAGCCCAACCTGGAGCTGCCCACCTGGGACCTGATGATGAAAAACGTATACTCGTTAAACGCCAGCCAGGTAACCCAGCAAAGCTTTATGCTGGATATTGTTTATAAAGACGATGAAACCGGGGTAAACCTAACCGCGCTGAAAGAAGGCCCGGAAGGTGTTGCCGATGTGCCCATGGTAGAGCTGATGAACCTGGACAATGTTGGCCCTAACAACGACCCGCCCGGCGATGGAAACTTCGATTATATAGAAGGGCTAACCATAGACTCGGAGTACGGCCGCATTTATTTCCCTGAGATAGAACCGTTCGGGTCTGACCTGAAAGCGAAATTTGCAGGCGATGCCGGGCTGGAAGAAAAGTACGTTTTCCAGAAACTATACGATGTAACCAAAAACGAAGCCCGCCAATACGCCAGCGAAAATAAATTCTTTCTGGTAGGTGAGTTTCAGGCCAGCTCTTCCGACGAAATACGCCTGCCGGGTATTAGGGTAGCGCGGGGCTCTGTGGCCGTTTATGCCGGTGGTACGCGCCTTACCGAAAACGTAGATTATACCGTAAACTACGATCTTGGTACGGTAAAAATCCTAAACCAGGGCTATGCAAATTCGGGCCAGGATATACGGGTAGATTACGAAAAAGCCGACATGCTTACCCTGCAGCCCCGCACCCTGATGGGAGCCAGGCTAGATTATGTGATAAATAAAGACATAGCGCTGGGAGCCACCATTTTGCACCTGAACGAACGAACCTACATACAGCGGGTGCAGCTGGGCGACGAGCCAACCAACAATACCATTTACGGGCTCGATTTTAACTTACAGAAAGAGTCGCGGTTTTTAACCCGGATGGTAGATAAAATACCCGGCATTTCTACCAAAGCGCCCTCTACCATCACCGTAAGCGGCGAGTACGCGCAGTTGTTGCCCGGAAAATCTAAGCTGGACGGAATAGAAGACGGCACCTCTTATATAGACGATTTTGAAGGCGCCAAGATTCCCAACATGCTTACAAACCAGTTTCAGGGAAATGCCTGGCGTATAGCCTCTACACCGCAACGCTTTATGGCTGTAGACCCCAATTCCGGGGGTAGTACACTAGAAAACGGATACAACCGCGCGCGCATTGCCTGGTACACCATAGATCCGGTTTTCTTTACCCAAAGCAGGCCGGGCGGTGTATCGGAAGAAGATATGAAAAACCACTATGTGCGGCCTGTACGCCGGCAGGAGGTTTTTCCGTTCCGCTCTAACGCGGCCAATACCTCTTTCGATAATACATTTGATATCGCGTATTTTCCCGACGAGCGGGGGCAGTACAACTACCGCCGCAATTTCCTTCAGCCCGATGGCCGCCTAAATGTTCCGTCAGAGAACTGGGCCGGTATAAGTCGCGGAATAACTTACGATACCGATTTCGAGAATGCCAACGTACAGTTCCTGGAATTTTGGTTAATGGACCCGTTTATCGCGATAAATAACCCTGGCAGCCAGTATGCCACCATTGCCGACGGCGAATACGAAGATGTACCGAACACTACCGGTGGCGAGCTGTATTTTAACCTCGGAAATATTTCGGAAGATGTGATGATGGATAACCGCAACGCTTTCGAGAACGGCCTGCCGGTAGATGGAAACCCGAATGTGCTAGACCAGAACGACCCAAACGTGGTATTTACCGAATGGGGCCGGGTTACGAAGTTGCAAAACATTAACAACGCTTTCGATAATACGGGAGGAGCCCGCGACCGCCAGGACGTTGGTTTAGATGGTTTGAACAGTAACCTGGAAGTTGAGTATTTCGATGATTTTGTGAACGATCCGCAGCTGCCGGCACAAATAACAGACCCCGCAGCCCTCACCAGCCTGCGTAACGACCCCTCGAGCGACGATTTTCGCCACTTCCTGGAAGGTGATTTTGGCGGAACGCCTGCCCCTGTGCTGCGCCGTTACAAAAAAGTAAACAACATGGAGGGCAACTCCAGCCTTACCGGTTCGCGCGCCTACACGGCCCTGCCAGATAAAGAAGACCTTAATAACGATAATACTATCAGCAACCTGGAATCGTACTGGGAATACCAGGTAAGCCTTAGGCCAAACCGGATGCAGGTTGGGCAGAACTTTATCGTAGATAAAACCACTTCTACTGTTCACGGCGATCAGGTTACCTGGTACCAGTTCCGGATCCCGATTCAGGAAGCGGCGGCTTTGTCGGTAGGTGGTATTTCAGATTTCCGTTCTATCCGGTTTATCCGGATGTATATGGCGGGCTTTAGCCAGCCGGTGGTGCTGCGCTTTATGCAGTTTCAGTTTGTGGCAAACCAGTGGCGCAAATTCCCCGATGTTATAGGCAATTGCGGCGCGGCCTTAGGAAACACCAAAGTAAGCCAGCAGTTTACCGTTGGTACGGTAAATATAGAAGAGAATGGGGCAGGAGGCGAAGGGGCTATCCCGTATATGCTGCCTCCGGGAATTAACCGCCAGGAAAACCTTGCAACCATAAATAACCAGCTTCAGAACGAGCAGTCGCTGCAGCTTTGTGTAGAAAATCTGAAAGATAAATACACCGAGGCGGTAACGAAGAATATCTCGATGGACATGCTGATCTATAAAAAGCTGAAACTCTTTTTGCATGCCGAAGGCCCCGAAACCCTGCAAGACGACGATGTGAACGCCGTTGTTAGGATAGGAACAGATAATACCAAGCATTATTACGAATTACTGGTACCTCTAAAGGTTACCCGGCCGGGCGCGGTTACGCCAGAGCAGGTTTGGCCCGCCGAGAACATGATAGATATCCCATTCCAGATGTTTGTAGACGCGAAAGTGCAGCGAAACGCAACACAATCGCCTATAGATCTGGTTACGCCGTGGCAATTTCCGGTGCCGGGCCGGCCGGGCTGGGTAATTAATGTAGTGGGTAACCCCGATTTCAGCGATGTGCGCAGCATGCTGATCGGTATACAAAATCCGTGTACGCCCGATCAGGAATCGAAATCGGTGTGCTTGTGGGTAAACGAATTGCGGGTAGCAGATTTTGATAAAACAGCAGGCTGGGCTGCCACCGGGCGAGTTAACGCGCAGTTAGCAGATTTTGCCAATATTGTAGCCACAGGCCGTTATACCGCCGTTGGTTTTGGTGGTTTGGAAGACCGGATTCAGCAGCGCGCCCGAGAAAATACCTCGCAGGTAGACGTGGCGGCAAATGTTACGCTCGATAAATTTATTCCTTCTAAGTTAGGTATTAAAGTACCTATGTCGGTGGGTTACGGAAGCACTGTAATAGAACCGCGCTACGACCCGCTGCTTGGCGATGTGGAGCTGGACCAGGTGCTGGATAATATCAGCGATTCGGACGAGCGAAGGCAATACCGGGAACAGGTAATATCCAGGGAAACCCGGCGTAATATTAACTTTATGAACGTGCGGAAAGAGCGCACCAATCCGCAGATTAAACCCACGCCGATAGATATTGAGAACTTCTCGGTTTCGTATGCTTACAACGATATTTTAAGCCACGACCCTACAACGGCCCGGTATTTCCAGAAAAATTACCGTGGCGGAATTGCGTACGCTTTCAGCACAACGCCGCCAAGTTTCGAGCCATTTACTAAAGTTGCCGCCTTCGATTCGCCGTACCTGAAGCTGATAAAAGACATTAATTTTAGTCCGCTGCCAAACAATGTTTCGGTGCGCTTCGATCTGGATCGTTCTTATTCCGAGCGTTTCCGGCAGCGCCTGGTGCCTTATTCCAAGCAGTTTGTGCAGGCTGGCGCGCCTACGTACATAAAGTCGTTTTATTTTACCCGTATTTACGATGTAAAATGGAACCTGACCAAGAGCCTTACCTTTGATTATACCGCTAATAACCGCTCTATTATAGACGAGCCTATGGGTGGGCCGAGCCGCGAAACCAATGATATAATCTGGAACAACCTGAAAGAAGGCGGCCGAAATACCAACTTTAACCAAACCGCGGCGCTTACCTACCGGCTTCCGCTGGATAAATTACCCTTTACCAACTGGCTTAGCGCCGATGTTCGGTATGCCGCAAATTATACCTGGCGCGCGAATTCTCTGGCCCTTACCCAAAACACCGATCTTGGCAATTTGGGTAACATGATAGAGAACAATGCCGAAAAGAGTGTGAACGGCCGTATAGACATGGTGCGCCTGTACGACAAGGTAAGGTTTCTGAAAGATATAAACAGCCCGGCGCCAACCGCAAAACCGGGAGTACGCCCTGGAGTTCCGGCTCCGGCAGCCGCCTTGCCTGCCGACTCTGCCCAGAAACCCGTGCGCGAGCTGAAAGCCCTGAAAAGCGTGCTGCGGGCGCTGATGACCATGCGATCTGTAAACTTTAATTACACGCTTACAGAAGGAACCCAGTTGCCAGGGTATTTGCCGGGTACTAAGTTTTTCGGGTTTAACGATGGTTTTGAAGCCCCCGGATTACCCTTTATAATTGGCCGCCAATACGAGCTGGACAGGCTATACCAAATGGCTGCAGACCGTGGCTGGTACACCGACTCAAGTCAGAATCTTGTTGAGCCGTTGCGCAGCATGCGCACCGAAAATATATCTGCGCGCACCGCCCTGGAGCCATTTAAGGCATTTAACATTCAGTTAGACGCGAAAATGACGCGCAGCCGGGCCGACGAAGTATTTTACCGCTTAAACACCGATACAGATTTTGTAGAGCGCCAAAGCCCTGTAGAGTTAGGAGATTATAACGTATCGTTTATAGCGGTAAGAACATTTTTTGAGGGCGGTGGCATAAAATCGGCTGCTTTTGAGCAACTGGTTGCTAACCGCGAAACCGTGAAAGGCCAATTAGATGGAGCCAACCCAAACCCGGGCGAATACGGACTTAACTCGCAGGAAGTATTGGTGCCATCGTTTATTTATGCGTACAGCGGCCGCAGTATAGATGGTTTCAGCTCTAAAAATGCCGATCCGTTTAAAGTTTTCCCGCTGCCTAACTGGCGCATAGATTACGCGGGCTTATCTAATATCGATTTCTTTAAAAAGTACTTCTCGTCTGTAAGTTTAACGCATAGTTATTCGTCGGTTTTCAGTGTACCTAACTACATCAGCTCATTACTGTACGAAAACGATCCGGGGCGCTACTCTACCGTAACCAATGCCAACGGCGAGTTTGTGCCTTACCGCATAATTGGGCAGGTAATGATCTCGGAACGGTTTGCTCCGCTGATAGGGGTAAACGTGCGTACCAAAAATAACATCACCATACGGGCAGAATATAAGCAGGAACGAAACCTTGCGCTGGATCTTACCAACTCGCAGGTTACCGAAACCGGCGTGAAAGATTACGTAATAGGGCTGGGCTACATTACCAAAAACTTCAGGCTGCCGTTTAAAATACGCGGCGAGAACAAAGTGCTGAAAAATGACCTAACCGCCCGAATGGACTTTACGCTGCGCGATAACCACACCATTTTGCGGCGAATAGAAGAAGACAACCGCACAACCAATACCTTTACCAACGGCGCCATGATGCTGCAGATAAAGCCAACCATAGATTATGTGGTAAACAGACGCCTTAACCTGCAGTTTTATTTCACCCGCACCATAAACGCGCCTAAAGTATCTACCTCGTTCCTTAACACACGTACCGAGGGCGGTATACAGTTGCGCTATAACTTAACGCCATAATTTTCTGCTTCCAGAAAAACAATGTATTTTTGATGCAATCTCAACAAAACAGCAAATGAATTTACCAGCAGAACTACGCTATACCAAAGACCACGAGTGGGTTAAAATTGAAGGCGACACCGCCACAGTAGGCATTACCGATTTCGCGCAGCGCGAGCTTGGCGATATTGTGTATGTAGATATTTCGTCGGTAGACCAGGAAGTGGCCCGCGAAGAAGTGTTTGGCACGGTAGAAGCTGTAAAAACGGTTTCTGATCTGTTTAGCCCGCTTACCGGCACTGTAACAGAGTTTAACAGCAAGCTGGAATCTAACCCCGAGCTGGTAAATTCTGACCCGTACGGCGATGGCTGGATGATTAAAATGATTATCGGAAGCCAGAGCGAAGTAGCAGATTTGCTTTCGGCAGATGCATACAGAGAGCTGGTAGGGGCATAAAAAGGGCCAATACAGCATAAAATAATATATTTGAGAGTGTTGCCCGAAAGAGCAGCACTCTTTTATTTTGCCCTGAATATGTATTTTTATAAAATTATACGTCGGTTTTTAGGCTGTATTGCCCTGTTTTTTGCCTGTTGCAGCCAAAGCGCCGCCCAGGATATGAGCCGGGTAAAAGCCACTATGGATAGCCTTACAAGCCCGCGCATGCATGGCCGCGGGTACGTAAACTACGGCGACAGGCACGCGGCCGCTTACATTAGCAAAGAGTTTAAAAAGCTGGGCCTGCAACAGTTTAACGATACTTATTTTCAGTTTTTTACCCTCGATGTAAATACATTTCCGGACAGGGTGGCGCTGCAGGTAAACAAAAAATTGCTGGAAACGGGTGAGGAAATAATTGCGCATCCGGCATCGGGCGCAGGAGAGAGAAAGGCGAGAGTTTTTTTTGTAGACTCGGCTTTGGTAGCTAAACAGCTTTCGCCCGGTTTATTAAAAGCAGGTTTCCGGAAAAAGGCGGTAGTTTTCGATTCTCCAAAAACCAGAAAAGCGGCTTTTGAAGATAAATTGTTTTTTCAGTTATTGCCTACAGCTTCTGCTATTATTACGCTTCAAGAAAAACTTACCGGAAGCCTTGCTCCATCGCAGATGCCGTTTGTTTCTTTAGATGTTTTAGAAACCGCCTGGCCTGCGAAGGCCAAAAAAGTACGCTTCGCGGTAGATGCCGAAGTACAGAAAAACCTGATCTCGCAGAATGTGATCGGTTATATAGAAGGGAAATCAGAACCCGATTCGGTGATAATTATATGCGCCCATTACGACCATTTGGGCCGCATGGGCCGCGACGATTATTTTCCGGGAGCCAACGATAATGCCAGCGGAGTTTCGATGATGCTGGAGCTGGCAAATTTCTATGCGCTGGCGCCTAACCAGCCGCATTACACCATGTTGTTTATTGCGTTTAGCGCCGAAGAGGCCGGCCTTATCGGGTCTGATTTTTACACACAGCACCCGCTGCTGCCGCTCGCAAAAACCAAATTTCTGATTAATCTGGACCTGATGGGAACCGGCGAAGAAGGCATGATGGCCGTGAACGGCAGAGTGTTTGAAAAAGAATTCGCGATGCTGGAAGAGATCAACAACACAGAAAAATT
>JAFADQ010000361.1 GCA_023424725.1 Bacteroidota bacterium | reverse complement strand
AACCTAACCGCCGATGGCCACGTGCGCCTCGATTTTAAGATTTTTCTGGACCTGACCACCGACATAGAGCAAGCCTGCGCCACCATTCTAAATGCCATAAAGCAAATAGAGGGCGTGCGGGAACAAGAAGGCCCGTTTTGCGGAATAGACGAGTTTACAACTTCTAATGTAGTGCTGCGGGTATACTTCTGGGCGCAAACCCAGAATTACAAAACCGAAACCATCGCCCTCAGAACCAAAGCCATGGATGCAGCATTACGCGCTTTAAAAGACGCGAAATTTGGCGTTATTGGTATTCCAAAACCTGAATAATTGTAATTGCTTTAGCACCTGCAAGGGCCAAAAAAGCTGTTGTCAGAAGATAAAAGTTTGCAGTCTTAAGTTGGTAGTTGATAAAAAATCCATCAGCAATCTTAATAAAGAAAAGCCGCTCTGCAAAGCAGCGCTACTCCTGTAGCTCCGCTTGCCAAAGCCGGGTATTTAATCCTGCAAGAGCCAAAAAAGCGGCCACAAGCGCGCCACTACGCACCACGAAAACTGCAGGCGTTAAAAATAAAAAGCGCGGCATACAGCTTATCTCATTTTCTTACGTAAACTTTACTCCGGCTTTAACCAGGGCATCTTTACCTTGTGCCCGGTGTGCAGTTTACCAGCCGCCGTTATACCCATAGTTCCTATTTAGTTTATGCAAATACTCGACCTGCGCATTATGCGCGGCCCAAATTACTGGTCTGTTCGCCACCCGCGTGTAATCGTGTTAAAAGTAGACCTGGAAGAATATTATTCTGTGCGCACAAATCAGATAGATGGCTTTCACGACCGGCTTTCTATGCTGCTTCCGGGCATGTTTAGCAGCATTCAGGGCGAAGAAACCCTAACCGAAAGGCTGCAGCGCGGCACAGGCCTAACCGAAATTATAACCCGTGTGGCTCTGGAGCTGCAAATTGCCGCCGGCATGCCCGTGCATTATGGCAAATGCTACGCCGCCCAGGAGCGCAGCGCATGTTTTAGCGTGTTTGAATACACCGACGAATTTGCCGGAGAATACGCCGCCGAAGAAGCTTTTTACCTGGTAGAAGATTTGGTAAAAGGCCTGCCCTACGATATTGGCAAAACAATAAACCGCCTGCAACAACTCCGCGAAGAAGGGCTGCAAGAGCCAATAGATGCCGCAACAGAGCCCAAAATGCCCGTAATTGCCGTAACCGGCACCAATGGCAAAACCACCACCACCCGCCTGATAGCCCACCTGGCCCGCACCGCCGGCTACCACGTGGGCAACACCAGCTCCGATGGCATTTACATAAACGGCCAGCTGATAGAAGAAGGCGACACCACCGGTTTTATGAGCGCCGAAACTATTCTGCTCGACCCAAGAGTAAATTATGCCGTGCTGGAAGTAGCCCGAGGTGGAATTCTGAAATCGGGACTGGCTTTTTTGCACTGCGATATTGGTATTGTTACCAACGTTGCCGCCGACCACCTGGGCCTGAAAGATATACACAGCATAGAAGAAATGGCCGAAGTAAAATCTGTAGTGGTGCAAACCGTGCGCGAAAACGGCTTCGCCATACTTAACGCCGACGATGAGCTGGTGCTGAACATGCGCCAAACCCTACACTGCAACATTGCTCTGTATAGCCTAAACCCAGAAAACAGCGCCCTACAGCAACATATTGATAACGGCGGTGTAGCGGCTTTGCTAAAACATGGCTGCTTGTGTCTTTTTCATGGCGATAAAACAGTAATTGTAGAAAAAGCCGATGCCATACCGCTTAGCATGGGCGGCCGCGCCCGCTTTAACATTGCCAACGCATTGGCCGCCGTGCTGGCTGGTTACACCGCCGGGTTTACCATAGAAACCGTGCGCGAAGGTTTATGCACGTTTATACCTTCTGCAGAGCAAACCCCTGGCCGGATGAACATTTTCCGTTTCCCCGATTTTGAGGTGCTGATAGATTACGCGCACAACACCCACGGCCTTACCGCGCTGGGCGAGTTTTTACATGCTACAGAAGCCACCCGAAAAGTGGGTATAATTGCCGTTATGGGCGACCGCCGCGATCAGGACATTATCTCGCTTGGCAAAACCGCCGCCCAACTCTTCGATCAGATCATAATAAGAGAGAACGAAGATTTCCGCGACCGCGGTTTTGCCGATATTGAAAGACTGCTGATGCAAGGTATTAACGACGGAGAAAGCAGGCCGGAAGTGCTTGTAATTCCGGACGAAATGGATGCCATTGCCCACGCCGTAGAAAACGCAACGCCAGGCTCGTTTATTACGGTTATTTCAGAAAATATCCCGGAAGCAATCGCGCTGCTGCAGCGCTTGCAATCGGCAGAAGCGGCGTAACGTTTTTAGTTTCCGCAACAATTAAATGGGCAGATCAGATTCGCTCATTTTTTATGCTGCAGCTACCCGTTTTTTGGCCCTTGCAGGGTAAAAACCCGCCGCTCCGGAGAGCTGGAGCTACAGGTGTAGCGCTGCTCTCCAGAGCGGCGGGTTTGAGCTGCAAGGGCCAAAAAAACAGCTGCTACAGCCCAAATTGTGTTTTATACCGTAGCTTTACTTTCTGAAATTCGCAAAGCCAATGATCACCATTTACCACAACAACCGCTGCAGCAAAAGCCGCGACAGCCTTTGCATTCTGCAGGAAAATACCAGCAACATAAACATCATCGATTACCAGAAAAACCCACCATCTGCAACAGAGCTGAAAGCGCTTTTAGCCAAACTAAAGATGAAACCGGAAGAATTGGCGCGCAAAGGCGAAAAGCTGTACAAAGAGCAGTTTGCGGGCAAGAGTTTTTCTGATGACGAGTGGCTGAAGATCTTATCAGAAAACCCCATATTAATAGAGCGGCCAATTATAGTAAACGGCGATAAAGCAGTGATAGGAAGGCCGCCGGAAAAAGTAAAGCAGTTGCTCGCACATAGCCGGTAAAATGACCTTTGCAGCCCTGTTAGCAGTTAATCGTAGCTATCGTCGTGACGGTTTTTCTTTCCCTTTATTACAGATGCTTCTTCGGTTTTTACAGAGGTTGCCACCAGCCGGTTTATCTCGCTCATCTCGCTTTTGCTAAGGTAACGCCATTGCCCAACGGCCAGTTTGCCCAGACTTAAGTTCATTATGC
>JAFADQ010000359.1 GCA_023424725.1 Bacteroidota bacterium | reverse complement strand
AAAAGAAATTATGGATGAGTATTTTTCTGATTCAGAAGCGTAAAATCCATTCTGTTTTACTTTAATTTTAGGCTGCGGCGGGCAAAAAAACGGGCATTGCAGCCTAAAATAATTTTTTTTCCGATCCGGGTTTGCTCTATGTGTCCTAAGGTTTTCGCGGGTTTATTTACATTCAATACATTTCATAATTTTCTATCTGATTTTATGCTGCGGTGCCTGCTTTTTTGGCCCCGGCAGCTTTTCCTTTCTTCTTAATTAGTAAGGCTACTACCACACAGGGCAGGTTTCAATTTTATTTATGCGTACATCATAAATAAATTCTTTTCTAAAACCATTTCTTTTACTCTGGCTGCAAGGGCCAAAAAACAGGCTAATAGCGCCACAATTGCTGTTTAATAGTAAATTTTATGTTTCTGATTATTTTGTAGCTAAGATATTTAGATTTAATATGCTATATATTTTAAAATATGCGTATAAAATAAAATGCCGCCTGTGTTAGAAAATAATTTTTCTCAACAAAAGCCAGATCAGCTTCCCGATGGTTTGGCCGAGACTTTATTTGCTAATAGCCCCGATTGCATTTTTTTAATAGACACTTCTTTTAAAATTATAGCCTGCAACAAAGCAGCAGAGGCCGCCACAGGTTTGCAAAACCATGCTCTGGCGGGGAAAAGTATTTTCGAAAGTTACAAAGCACTAAACCGTGAAAGTGTTACCGCCTTGTTAAAAAAAGTGCTGCAAGGCGAACAGGTTAGTTTACGCGAATTAGAGTACCGTTTTCTGGCAGATAGCGAAAAAGAATGGGCCGATCTGCAATTGTATTCTTTTAATAACCCTAAAAATAAAGAAGAAGTAATAGTTTGCGCAGCGCGTAATGTTACAGAGCAGGTAAAAACACGTATCGCGCTCCGGGAAAAAGAATTTACGTATCGTAAAATTGAAGAAAAATCGGCCGATATGGCTTTTAGGTGCGATCCGGAGGGCAGGTTTACTTATATCTCGCCGGCGCTGGAGAAAGTTAGCGGTTATGCTCCCGAAGATGTAATAGGCCGCCCGGTTTCCGGTTTTATTGAACCTGCCTTTGCTACAAAAATTGCACTTATCTTGCTAGACGTTCTTAAAACCGATAAGCCTGTAATAGAAGTTTACCCGTTTAAATATAAGAACGGCGAATACCGGTGGCTCGAGAGCTCCATTTTTAAACTTCCGGGAATTGTAAACGGATTAAACATACAAATACAAGTAATATCGCGCGACGTAACCATACGAAAACAAGCAGAAGAAATGCTGCGCGATAAAAGCAAGTTGCTTAACGGCCTGCTCTCTAATTTGCCGGTTATGGTAAAGCGCATTTCGGCAGATGGCACTCCGGTTTTTATGCAGGGAAAGGGGCTGCGCAAAATTGGCCTCGATAACGATAAATGGCGCAGCGCAAACATTACTTTCTCTACCGAAGAGGCCCGCGAAATGGTGAAAAAAGCCATGAAAGGCGAGTCTGTTTCTATTATCGAAACCTACATTCATCATGGCAAACCGGTAAACTTCCGCAGCTATTACTTTCCCGATCTGGAGAACTCTGGTGGCGCCATTGGCTTTTCTATTGATATTACAGAGCAAAAGCAGGCCGAAGAAAGGTTGATGCGGAACCAGGTTTTTATTCAGAAAATAACCGATTCTACGCCTTTTGTCATTACTATTTTCGATTACCCGAGGCAGGAGTTTATTTATACAAACCGGCAAGTGCCCGAAATGCTGGGGTATTCGCTGGAAGAGGTAAAAAATCTGGGCCCCGCGGTTTTTTTAAAAATGGTGCACCCCGATGACCTGCAACGCCTGGCCGGTTATGTAGAAGAAGTTGCCCTGGCAGCCGACGGCGAAATAAAAAGCATAGAAATGCGGGTGCGCGATAAATCCGGTTCGTGGCGCTGGTTTATGAGCCGCAGCAGCGTTTTCAGGCGCGATGCCAACGGCAAAGCCCTGCGGGCGCTTAGCGTAACACAAGATATAGACGATGTAAGAAAAAGCAAAGATCTTTTATCTGGAGTTTTAGACAGCTCGCCCAACGCTATTATGGCCATGCAGGCAGTTCGCGACGGAAGCGGTTTAATTACAGATTTTGAATGGGTTTTGGTGAATGCTACCACCTCTAAAATAACCACCGACAGCGCCGAAGATTTGCTCGGAAAACGGTTTCTGGAGGTAATGCCGCAACATTTGGAGTCGGGCTTGTTTGGGCAATATGTAGAAGTTGTGCAAAGCGGCCGGCCCATGAATGCCGACATTTTAACCACTATAAAAGGCGCCAATGTCTGGCTACAGATTAATGCGGTAAAAATGGGCGATGGCTGTGTGGTAACCATTGCCGACATTACAGAAGCCAAAGAAGCGCGCGAAAAAATAAGACGCAACGAAGCGCTTTTGCAGGAAGCCCAGAAAATTGCCCATTTAGGTATTTACGAATGGGACCTTAAAACCAATTCGATTTATTGGTCTGACGAGTTGTACCGCATGTATGGGTTAGAGCCGGGCAGTATTCCTGTTAATTTAAACATGTTTTTATCGTGGCTACACCCCGAAGATGCCGACAGGATTAAATCGTATCTCGAAACATCGGTATCAGAATCTCAACCCTTAGATGTTCAATATAAAATTATTGCTGCCGATGGAAGCATAAAAGTAGTAGCCGCGAAAGGAGAAATAGTAAGTGGCGTATCTGGCAAGCCAATAAAAGTATTAGGTACGGTGCTGGATATTACCGAGCTGGTAACGGTAAAGCAAGAACTCGAAAGCATTCGGCAGTTAAGATCTATAGGCGAGGCAATTCCGCAAATGGTCTGGACCTCTACTCCCGATGGCGCTAACGATTACATGAACCGGCGCTGGTTTGAGTATACCGGCCTTCAGGAATATCCGGACAAGGGCTGGGATTGGTCTAAAGTTATTCATGAAGACGACATAGGCCGGACGCTTAAAAGATGGAGCCATTCGCTGGAAACCGGAAAAGAGCTTATCGCAGAGTTTAGGATACGAAACGCACAGGGTTACTACCGCTGGCATCTTATCAGAATGTTGCCCATGCGCGACGAAGAAGGTAAAATAATTAAATGGTTTGGCACCGCTACCGATATAGAAAGGCAAAAGCAAATTCAGCAAGAGCTGGAAGAGGCAAAAATAGTGCTGTCGGAGTATAACGAACGGCTGAACCAGAAAAATGCCGAGCTTCAGAAAATAAACTCCGACCTCGATAACTTTATCTACACCGCCTCGCACGACTTAAAAGCGCCCATACATAATATAGAAGGGCTTATAGATGTGCTTATTTCTGAAATAGATACCCATAACCCGGTGGTAGACGAGGTGCTTTCTAAAATTCATCTTTCTATAAACCGCTTTAAAGCCACCGTGCTTGATCTTACCGAAATAAGTAAAGTAGAAAGAGCGCTGCAAGAAGCTGCCACCGTGCTTAAATTACCCGATCTGCTTCAGGAAATAGAGCTCGATATTCAGCCTTTAATTACAGAAAGCCAGGCCGAAATAAGGAAAGACCTGCAGGCAACCAGCGTTGTTTTCTCGCGCAAAAATATGCGCAGCGTGCTGTATAATCTTATTTCTAATGGTATTAAATACCAATCGCCGTTGCGCAAGCCGGTTATACAATTACAAACCCATTACGACAGCCAGAATAATTTTATACTTACCGTAACCGATAACGGACTTGGTATAGAAGAGAAAAACCTGGGAAAAGTTTTCGAGATGTTTCGCCGCATTTACACCCACGTAGAAGGCGCAGGCGTAGGGCTTTATATTGTAAAAAGAATGGTAGAAAACGCGGGCGGCACTATAGAAATCAAGAGCACTTTTGGCGTGGGTTCTACGTTTGTAATTACCATTCCGCAATCTTAATTAAGAGTTGATGATCTGTTGAAATTGGAGCGTTGATGCTCGAAAAGCTGCGGGCATCAAAAACAGTGGCGCCAGAGCCTAAACG
>JAFADQ010000352.1 GCA_023424725.1 Bacteroidota bacterium | reverse complement strand
GCCCTGCACTTCTATGGCGTGTATTTTTTGGTACTCGTGGTAATCCAGCAAATGGTCGCGGTAGTTAGAGAGAAAATAATCGAAATCCTCGTGCCGCTCTACATAGCGCAACCGGGCATTGTCTTTTTCCGGTAAAATAAATTTGTTAAAGAACCCGGGCGAGTTAGGTACGCTTACTTTTATCTCAGCCGATGGGTCGTTGGCCAAAATATACTCCAGCCCTTGTTTGTACGATATTCCCCAATAATCCATTTCGTAGTGTTCGCGCATGCTTCCCAAACTCTCGCCGGCCAGCTTGGTAAAATACACATTCTGGTGTGGGTGAAATTTTATCATAAACTTCAGCACGCTTATAACTTCTAACACAATTACCGCCACTAATGCCGCTGTGCCAATTTTCCGTACCCATTCATGTTTTTGGGTTGTTATATGCCGCCAGGCCCATTGTAACGCTCTAACAGCAATTAGCAAAAAGGCCGGATAGATAAAAAACATGTGGCGCCAGGCATCGTACATTACCGAGTTTAATAAAATAACCGACCCGAGGGGCCCTATAAACCAGGCTAAAATTATCCAGTCGCGCCTGTTTTGTTTACTTCTGAAAGCAGCAACCGGGTTTTTAAAGAAATTTACAAGAATTAAAAGCAAGCCCGCTACAAAAGAGAAAACGTACAATTTTGGAGTCGAAATACTGATCCAGGTAGGAATATAATGCCACGGCAACGCAGTAGAAGATACATACTCGCCGCGGTATAGCATATTGCCATTCCAGCGGAATTTTTTCATGTTCTCAAAAGCCTGCACAAAATTGCCTGCCGGATCTTCCCACAAATAGGGCCAGGTGGCCGTAAGTAAAAGCGCAGTTGCAGAAATGTAAAATAAAAAGAGGCCGGCAGTTTTAAGTAAAGGAACATTATTTCCGGATCTGCCTATAAAATCTACAACAAGAAAGAAAATTGTAAAGCAAGGTACTATTATCCCTATTATCCGGAGATTTAACAATATGCTGCATGCTAATACGTGCCAGGCAGCCGATGCAATCGTTTTTCTATCGATAAAACGATTAAGAGTATAAATAGAAATAATAAACACAGACATAAGCGGTATGTCTTTGCTGTTGTGGAAGGCATCGCCGAATATGCGCGGGCTAAGTATTAAAAAAAAGGTTGCCAGTAAAGCCCATTGCCAGTTCTTAAAAAGTAAAACGGCCAGCCTGTAAAAGAAAATACACGAAACAAAGAATACCAAAAAGGTGCAGAAATGGCGCATTAAATGCGTATATCTGGTATTGCTGAGATTAAATTGCTGTTCCAGAAAGTAGAGAGGCAGCTCCAGCGCAATTCCGTAATCGCGATCTTTAAAAGTTAAAAGAGCAGTATCGCCCTTCGCCAGGAAATCGTAGGTTGCCATGCCTATGTTTCGTTGCGCGTACTCGTCCCAGTTTATGCCGTAATCAGAAAAAACAAAAACACCTGCAAAGAAAAACAGTGCAAAAAACGAGACCACTACCAGGCTTTGGTGCCGGTTAAGCCAGGTTTGGGTTGGTAACAGCCTGCTTCTGAGAGCCGTGGGAGCCGGTGAAACGGTAAGCGCCATACAAGCGGAATTGAAAGGGATGAACCCGTTTTTAGATAATTTAATCTGCAAAGATACAAATTCTGCTTTCCTTGCGTATTGTTTTTCTGATAGCTGCCGGGCATAATTTGGGCTGCAGTGGCCCTAAATTTGCACCCCGCAGCTACGGCTTGTACCTTAGAGGCATCGTCTGCCGTTTCTTATCAGCATGTTTACTTTCGATCTGCTTGCCCGCATAACCCAGGGCCGTGTAGTGCAATTTGTTGCCCAATATCCGCTGCACCATTTATTGCTCGATAGCCGCAAACTGGTGTCGGCGCGGGCATCGTTGTTTTTCGCGTTGCGCGGCGAGCGGCACGAGGGCCACGATTATTTGCTGGAGCTTTACCGGCAGGGTGTGCGCCAGTTTGTGATAGAATTTTTGCCTGCAACGGGCAAAAAAACGGCCGCCACAGCCCAACAAGACTTGCTTGCTCAAATACCCGAAGCCAACGTTTTGCAAGTGCCCGATACCTTGCTGGCGCTTCAGCAAATTGCGGCGCATCACCGCAGTTTATTTTCGGTGCCGGTGCTGGCCATAACGGGCTCTAACGGCAAAACAATTGTAAAAGAGTGGCTGGGGCAATTGTTAAGCCCCGACGAGGTGGTAGTGAAAAGCCCCAGAAGCTATAACTCGCAAATAGGGGTTCCGCTTTCGGTTTGGCAACTGCACCATCAGCATACGTTTGGCATTTTTGAAGCCGGTATTTCGCGGCCCGGCGAAATGGAAAAACTGCGCCACGTAATTCAGCCTACCATCGGTATTATTACCAACATCGGCACCGCGCACGACGAAGGTTTTGAGAGCCGAAACCAAAAAATAGCAGAAAAATTAAGCCTGTTCCGGAACGTGAAGTTGCTGGTATGCTGCAGCGACCAAAAAGAGGTGCACGGGCAGGCAAAAAAGCTAAACGTGCCATTGTTTACGTGGTCGCGGCAAAACCTGGCCGACCTGCAGATAACCGATACCTGGGAGCTCGATCATTCTACCCAACTGGAAGTAACGTACAAAAGCAAAAATTACTCTTTGCTGATTCCGTTTGCCGATGAAGCGTCGCTGGAGAATTGCCTGCACTGCGTAGCGCTGTTGCTCGCGCGCGGCCTGGCCATGCACGAAATTCAGCAGCGAATACAAAAGCTCAGCCCCGTAGGCATGCGCCTGGAGCTGAAAGAGGCGCTGCACGATTGCTACCTGATAGACGACTCTTATAACAACGATTTAGCCGGGCTTTCTATCGCCTTGGATTTTTTAGCACACCAGCACCAGCGGCCTACGCGCACCGTTATTTTGTCTGATCTGTTAGAATCGGGCTTGCAGGAAGAAGAGCTCTACCGTCAGGTTTCTTTGCTGCTGCAGGCCAAACAGGTAGACAGATTAATCGGGATTGGTACGGTTATCAGCCGCCAGCAAGATAAATTCAGCATCCGGAAAGAGTTTTATTCTTCTACCGAACATTTTCTGCAAAACTTAGATGTAAGCACCCTTCGCAGCGAAACCATTCTGGTAAAAGGCGCCCGTATTTTCAGGTTCGAGAAAATTGTGCAGGCGCTGCAAAAGCGGGTGCACGGCACCATGCTGGAGGTGAATTTAGATGCCCTGGTGCACAATCTGAACTATTACCGATCGCGGCTGAAACCTACCACCAAAATTATGGTAATGGTGAAGGCATTCAGCTACGGCAGCGGCACCTTCGAGATAGCCAATTTGCTGCAATACCACCGCGTAGATTATGTAGCCGTTGCTTATACCGACGAAGGAATAGCGCTGCGCCAAAACGGAATTAAGCTGCCGGTAATGGTAATGAACCCTGCCGCCGAAACCTTCAGTAAACTACTCGAAAACCGCCTCGAACCCGAAATTTACAGCCTGCCGTTGCTGCGCGATCTGATAGATACTATCTCGGTAAACCCACCTGCGGCTCCTGTAAACATCCACCTGAAACTGGATACCGGCATGCACCGGCTGGGCTTTGAGCAAACCGATTTAAAAGAAGTGCTGCGGCTTGTGCAGGCCAACCCTAATTTGCGCGTGGCGAGCGTGTTTTCGCACCTCGCAGGCGCCGACGAAGCTTTGTACAACGATTTCAGCCAGCAACAAATAAGTCTGTTCCGCCGCATGGCTTCGCAGATAGAAAAGGAGCTGGGCTACTTTGTAACAAAGCATATTTTAAACTCGGCGGGCATCGTGCGCTTTCCGGAGCATCAGCTGGATATGGTGCGGCTGGGCATTGGCATGTATGGCATAGAGGCCACCGGACAGCACCAGCAAGCGCTGCAGCCGGTAAGCACGCTGCGCACCCACGTATCGCAGGTAAAGCAGGTGCAAAAAGGCGACACCGTGGGTTACAGCCGCAAAGGCATTGCCGAAACCGACAAAACCATCGCCACCATAGCTATTGGCTACGCCGATGGCTACGACCGCCGCTTTGGCAACCGCACCGGCGAAGTAATCATACAGGGCCAGCGCGCTCCCATTATCGGCAATGTGTGTATGGATAT
>JAFADQ010000335.1 GCA_023424725.1 Bacteroidota bacterium | reverse complement strand
ATAGTAGCTTGCGGATTCTGCTGCCCATCTGCCAAAAATAAATTTGCCTGGCATAAAACAGAACTGCCGTCGGCTCGCAAAACCGAAAAGTGGCAATTGGCAGATTCTTTCCCGGCTCTTACATCGCTAATTGCCTGTTGCAGGTCTGCGGTTTCGGTTGCAGGAAACAACTCCGAAACGGGTTTGCCAATTGCGTAGCTACTAATAAAACCGGTAAGATGCTCCAGCGGCTCATTCCAGTCTGCTATAATGCCCTGATGGTTCAGCAAAAAAACGGCATCGGAAGAAAAGCGGACAAAATTCTGAATAAATGCAGAGGTTGGTTTAGAAATCACTTGCTGAGAATAGAAAGGCGCTGCAGTGGAATAACTTCCGGATTACGGCATTAGATTTACCGGAAAAAATACGTGCATGCTTATTCAAATATACAAAAGAATGATTGCATACTTACTTTAGCAGTGATTTTTTAAAAAAATTAAGCAAACAATTTGCTCTTTAACAGGCAAGGTAATAATAAGTTATAAATCCCGAGGAGAAAAATTACAACACTAAAAACCGCAGGCCGCCATTTTAAGTTTTTGGTTTGTAACGGGCACAAAAATGCCCTTTGCAGGCATATATACATAACCTGCAAAGGGCAAAAAATAGGGTAACAGAGAACAATTTTAAGGTAAGAAAACTGCTCTGTTTTGTTAATCAACCATTACTCTTCTGTCTTGTATTACTCTAAAATTTTCTACCATTTTTATTGCCTCGGGCACGTCTTCAGAAATAATAGTGATAAAAGAATCTTTCTCGGCGTGCTCCAATACATAGGCAATGGCGCGCATTTCGTCCGGAATGCGTTGCACTTCAATATCTTCGTTTACATTCCGGATTCCCTGCAAGGTTAATTCGTACATTTCGTCGCGGTCGCGGCCACGGGTGTCGCTGTCTTCGCGCACAATTATTTTATCGAAGATTTTAGCGGCTGTTTCGCCAACTTCTATAATATCTTCGTCGCGCCTGTCGCCCACGCCGGATATTACGCCCACCTTGCAGGTTGTTTCTACGTTGTTAAGAAAATTGCCCAGAGCGCGCAATCCGGCAGGGTTATGCGCGTAATCTATCAGCACCTCGAACGTTGGGAATTTAAACAGATTCATGCGTCCGGGAGTTTTGGCCGGCGAGGGAAGGAAGGTGCGAAGCGCGATTTTTATATCTTCTAACGGGAAGCCCGAAACGTAAGCCGCCAATGTTGCCGCCAGTACGTTTTCTATATTAAAGCAGGCGCGGCCACCCAAGGTTAGCGGTATATCGGCGGCGCGGTCTATGCGTATTTTGTAGGTATTTTTAAAGATGGAGATGTACCCGTCTTCGTAAACCGCGGCAATACCGCCTTTAGAGATGTGGCGCAAAATCCTTGGATTGGTTTGGTCCATGCTAAAGTAGGCAATTTTGCAGGTAAGGTCTTTGCCCATCTGGTACACCAGCTCGTCGTCGGCATTCAAAATAGCATATCCATCGGCCTTTACCGTTTTTGGGATAACCGATTTTACCTGCGCCATATCTTCCAGGGTGTTTATGTCTTTCATCCCTAAATGGTCGGAAGCTACGTTTGTTACAATGCCTACATCGCAATGCCTGAAAGCAAGGCCCGAGCGCAACATGCCGCCGCGCGCGCACTCCAGCACCGCGAAGTTCACGGTTGGGTCTTTCAGCACAAATTCGGCGCTTTTAGGACCTGTGGTATCGCCTTGCATCAGCAAGCGGTCTTGTATATAAATTCCGTCTGATGTAGTATAGCCAACTCTGTAACCGGCAGCTTTTACCAAATGCGCGATAAGCCTTGTGGTAGTGGTTTTTCCGTTGGTTCCGGTAGTAGCGATAATAGGAATGGTAACCGGCGAATCTTTGGGGAAAAGCATATCTATAACCGGCTCGGCAACGTTGCGAGGCAACCCGTATGTTGGCGCTATGTGCATCCGGAATCCGGGCGCGGCGTTCACCTCTATCACCGCTCCTTTTGCCTCGTGCAGGGGTATAGCAATATCGGTGGTTACTACATCTATACCGCAAATATCGAGGCCAATAATGCCGGCTATGCGCTCGGCCATCAGCACATTATAGGGGTCTACAATATCGGTAACATCTGTGGCGGTGCCGCCGGTGCTAAGGTTGGCGGTGGTTTTAAGGTAAATTTCCTGCCCTTCTTTAAGTACCGACGAAAGCGTAAGGCCCTGCTCTTTTAAAATAGCGCGGGTTTGTTTATCTACCTCAATAAGGGTTAGTTCTTTTTCGTGGCCCACTCCCCTTCTGGGGTCTTTGTTAACTTTTTCTATCAGTTGTTTTATGGTGAGCTTTCCATCGCCGGTAACGGCTGCAGGAGTTCTTTTGGCGGTAGCAACATATTTGCCGTTAACTACCAGCATGCGGTAATCGTCGCCTTTTACATATTTTTCAACAATAACTTTTTCGGAGTATTTTCTGGCGATTTTATACGCTTCCTGCGCCGCTGCCCAGGTATTTATGTTGGTGGTAGCGCCTTTTCCCTGATTACCGTCAAGTGGTTTTATAACAACAGGGTAGCCCACCTTCTCTACGTATTCTTTCAGATCGTCGGATGGGTAAACGGTAAAACCACGCGGAACTGGTACGCCCGCATCGTCCAGCATATCTTTTGTGCGGGTTTTGTTGCTGGCAATATCGGCGGCAAAAGCCGATGTGTAATTGGTGGTGGTGGCCTGAATTCTTTTTTGGTTTACGCCATATCCTAACTGAATTAAGCTGCCTTTTGTAAGTCTGATAAACGGAATTCCACGGCTTACCGCTTCTGCCACGATAGAATGCGTGCTGGGCCCAAAATGTTCGTACTCGCGTATTTCGTGAAGGGTTTGTATATCCTTCTTCAGGTTGTATTTCTTGTTATTGGCAAGCGCTTCGGCAATTCTTACGGCTGCGTAGGCGGCATACTCGCCGGCGCGCTCTACCTGGTAAGAAAATATTACGCATTGCACACCCTCGTCTGATGTGGGGTACGACCGGCCAAAACCGCAATCCATACCGGCACTGCTCTGCAGCTCCAGCGCAATG
>JAFADQ010000272.1 GCA_023424725.1 Bacteroidota bacterium | reverse complement strand
CTGATTGCGGGTTCTGAAGAAGTTGTTTTTGCAGCTCATAGCAATGTTACGAGCAAAAAAAGAACTGAATTCAGGTTCCGGAAGCGGTGATTTGCAGACAGAAACAGAAAATTTAAACATGGTCTTATATAGAAGTACCAGCCCAACAAGCTGGTACTTTTGTTTTAAGCAGCGCTAACAAACCAGCAATTATCGGCGCCTGGCTTTTAGGTTGTGCATCTTTCTGCAAAACCTGCTGCAATTATTTACAATACTTATTAAAGAAAACCCGTAATGAGCAATTTTAAATTCGAGCTTTATATATCGGGTGATGCGCCTGCTAATGCCCAGGTAATTACTGATCTGAAAGATATACTCGATCTGCACCTCAACAACAGGTACGAACTGGAAATTATAGATGTACTGATAGATGCGGAACGTGCCAAACAAGCACATATAATTACACAACCAACCTTAATTAAAATTAGCCCGGAGCCGGTTTGCCGCCTTATTGGTGGCCTATCCATAAAAAGCAGGGTATTAGCCGGCCTCCATATCGCGGTTTTAACAGATTATTCGTTGCTATAAAGCCGAAAAACTAACCATAATCTAATAGCACATATCTCCCGCCTTTAAACATTAATATATATCAAATCGTATATCTATCGATATTTCAGATGTTATAGCTATGCCACGCAAGGAAATAATAATAAACTCCTTTAATCCGCACAAAGTAATAAGACTGCTGAGTCAGGAGTTAAAAGCAAAGATAAACGACACGCATGCCGAGCTTAGGATAGACGTACCCAAGGCCTTCGGAACAGGCCATATAGGTGGAATAGATTTTAAAGACGGCCTGGGCATTTTGTTTTTTAACTGCGAATTAAAAAAAGACCTGGCGTTGAGGTATGTAACTACCGAGCACCAACCGTTGCGCCTTATTTTTTGCCAGGAAAACGACCTTACCCATATTATTCGCGAAGACAGAATGCACTACCAGCTTAATGGTTTACTCGGGTCGATGGTGAGCGGAAGCTTGCTAAACGAGCAGGTTTTTTTGCTGCCTGCCAACAAAAAAGTGTGCTATATTTCTATAGAAATAGACCGGAAAAAGTACCTGCCAAAAATTGCCAAAGCAGTGCTTACCTTACCCGAAGAGCTGCGCGAAGTTTTTCACGACATAGAATGCCAGCGGCCTTTTCTTTACCAGGGCATGTACAGCCTTACCATTGCCGAGTGCATTCAAAATATAAACTTTACCGAGCACCAGGGCCTGGTGCGCCGCGCTTATCTGGAGTCTAAAGTGCTGGAGATTCTGGCCATGCAGGTAAAGCAATACCTGGACGACCAGGCGCCGTCTAAACTGCAAACCATTTTGCGCAAACGCGATATGGAGCTGATAATAGAAGCCCGTAAAATAATTGTTAGCAACCTGGAAAATCCGCCAACTATAAGCGAACTGGCAAGGCAAATCGGCACTAACGAAAACAAACTGAAATCTGGTTTCCGTAAACTTTACAGCTCTTCTATTTACCAGTTTTTACAAGATAAACGCATGGAAAAAGCAAAGTTGTTAATTGCCGAAGATAAGTATCCTGTAAAAGAAATTGCAAAGCTGGTTGGGTATAAACACGCGGGGCATTTTACTTCTAAATTTAAAGACAAATTTGGCATGCTGCCCAAAGATTACCTTAAAAGCCTGAAGTCGTAGCCCGCCTGAAAAGCATATTACATATCTTCAGAAAATTAATTAATGCGCATTGCAAAATAGCAATAAACACCTTTATAACAGGGGCATAAACAAAGCTGCGGGCATCAAAAAAACGCGTATTACAGCATAAATGGCAATTTAAAAATGATACTTATCATTTATCTGCCTGACCTTACTCATTCCACGAAAAAAAGCAAGACTCTACTTTCGTAGCAGCAATAGCCGGGCAGTTTGCGCAGTGCAAACCAGGTGCTTTTGCAATCTGCAACTGTTTTACTTTTTCTTTTGGCACATTCGTTTCACATCCCGGTTATGGGCCTCGCTTTCTCTATCGACAGCCCCATCAGAGTTGCCCGTTTTGGCATTTCGTCGGTTATTTCATTGTCAGACGATGGCCTGATAGAACAGGTTCGCGAACTGTATAGCCGCAAATTTAACCGCCCCTACCAGCCCATTAATTCCGGCGAAGAAGATTACCGCGCCCGCCGCATTACCGCCTACCTTAATTTGGTGCACGATATTGTGCAGCAGCAAATGCACGAAATGGCGAGGCAGGAATTTACCGAAACATCGGAGCTCACAAAATACTTCCGTTTGCTGCCCCACAACGCCATACTAAAGCAGCTCTACCAGCACATGCTGTTTACCGAAGATCTGGAACTGAAACTGCAACTACAAACCCAGCTAAGAGCCAGCATTTTGCCCGGCTCGATAGATGTAAACATCATGACAAAGCTGGACAAAACCAACTATACAAAATCGGGCGAAGCACTGCCACCCGAGTATTCTGATGCCATGGCCGGTTTACGGGGTTTCGCGCAGAGCGATCTACAATCGTCGGTGGTATTTTCGGCAGGCATGAACCCGCGCGTGTATAGCTACATGGAGCAGTTTGCAGATTTTTTGCCCAACCAAAATGGCGAATTGAAAAAGAAGATCATCATTAAAGTAAGCGATTACCGGTCTGCGGCAATACAAGGCAAAGTGCTGGCAAAAAAAGGATTGTGGGTTTCGGAATTCAGAATAGAATCGGGCTTAAATTGCGGCGGACATGCTTTTGCTACCGATGGGTATCTGCTGGGGCCAATTTTAGAGGAGTTTAAGCAAAACCGCGAGCAGCTGCGCCAAGAACTTTATGCCATGTACACCCAGGCTCTGGCGGCCAAAAACATGGCCGCTCCGGCCAAACCTTTCGCACAAAAATTAACCGTACAGGGCGGCATTGGCACTGCTAAAGAACACAACTTTTTGCTGCAGTATTTTGGCGCCGACGCTACCGGCTGGGGCACGCCGTTTTTATTGGTTCCGGAAGCGAGCAGCGTAGACGAAGCCACACTGCAAAAACTGGTAAACGCGCAACAAGCAGACCTTTACCTTAGCAATATTTCGCCGCTTGGCGTGCCGTTTAACTCGCTGCGCGACACTACCTCCGAAGCCGAAAAACAAGCGCGCATAGCAAAAGGCAACCCGGGCAGTCCCTGCGTAAAAAAACACCTGGTTTCTAACACAGAATTTACAGAGCAGGCCATTTGCACGGCATCTTCTAAATACCAGAAACGCAAAATCGCGGAGTTGAATTTGCGTGATTTACCAGCCGAAGATTACAACCGCGAATTTGCCAAAATTACAGAAAAAGAATGTTTGTGCGAAGGCCTTTCTAAAACGGTATTAATAGAAAACAACGCGGTAAAAAGGGCACAATCTAAGGCGGTGGCCATTTGTCCGGGGCCAAACCTTGCCTGGTTTTCTGGAGTTTTCTCGCTGGAGCAAATGGTAGATCATATTTACGGCCGCACCAACTTGCTAAACCAGGTGTACAGACCCAACATGTTCGTAAACGAGTTGCGCATGTATGTACAGTATCTTAAAAAACAGATACCGCAAAGTCTGGAAGAAATAACAGATAAAAAGCTAAAATACCTTAACAATTTCCGCAGCAACCTGCAAACCGGAATTGCCTATTACCAAACCCTTGTGCTGCACTTAACAGACCAAACCGAAGAATACCGCGGCCAAATGGCGCAGGAATTAAACGATGCCGCCACCGAGCTGGAAAGTTTGCAGTTTACACCAGCAGAGTTTGTAGCATTTAGTTTGTAATGGCCATAAAAATGATCCTTGCAGCATTAAAACAGGAAAGCTCTTTATTGCCCCGGCAACCCCGCTCGCCGGAGCAGAGTATTTTTACCGCTGCGAAGGCCAAAAACCAGGGCGCCGCAGGGTAAAAGCCGGCAGTTATCGGGTTGCTTGATTTTCATTTCTTCAACTCTTTCACTATAAATAATGCGAATCAGGCGGTTTAGCCGCGGCTACACCGCCACTTTTATGCTGCCATTGCGAGCAGTAGCGAAGCAATGGCAGCGGAAGAAACGGGTGTGGTTCTTTG
>JAFADQ010000181.1 GCA_023424725.1 Bacteroidota bacterium | reverse complement strand
CTCGGCATGCGAGGCAAACCCAAACTCTTCCTGGTTATTGGCAACCGGCAAAAACACGTCGTAATAATCTGTTATGGGCAATCCAGGCCTGTAGTCGGTAAAATCTTTTCCTTCTTTGGGTACGGTAACGCCCTCTAAATGGCACTGCCGACAAACATCAAACTGAAGCTGTATGGGTAATTTGCCGGGGTTTACTATAGTATAATCTATCTCGCCTTTGGCAGGCAAATTACCGGCCTGCATCGCTTTTACATGCTCCTCGCCGGGGCCATGGCATTTCTCGCAGCTCATGCCCTGCCCTACCGTGTTAAATTTATTGATAGAATAAGGTACAAACTGCTGCTCAGAATTATGGCAGCTCATGCACATGTCTCCAATTGGCCGGTCGAAGCGGGTGTTATTGCCCTTTTCGTAGCCCGGGCTCATGTCCCAGATCTTTCGCTTTACATACCAGGTTATGGGCATCTGAAAAAAGTACCCGTTTTGCTCGCGTATATAACTGCGGGTTTGGTTGCCCGAGCCAATTATAAAATCTACCTTCTCGTGGCGGTAATGCGTGGTATCTTTGCCCGATAATTTAAACTCCGCAACAAACATCTCGTTGCCTTTCCAGAATGCCCGGTAATAAAACCCCGACGGCGCATCGAAAACAAGGGCTTCAGAAAAATTCTCTATAATATCATCTTTGGCCGGTTGGTAGAAAGATTTGCCATGGCCGGTGTGCCGGAAGGTTTCGTAATAATCCTGGTGGCACGATATGCACGATTTGGTGCCTGTGTATTGTACGCCCGGGAGGTGCGCCGCGTACTGTACAGGCGCCTTTACTTCTGCCTTTTGCTCTTGCTTTTTATCTGAACAGAAGGTGAAAAAACAAAGGATGCCGATAAAGCAAACCACCGAAAACAATAAAGAAACTGGCCTGATCATATATCAGCACAAGATAAGAACTGCAAATGTACTTTCTGAGATTTAACAGAAATTCTTGCCAAAACACTTACAAAACCAGCATATAATTAATACCCTCCGCAGCAACATTACCGCGTTACAAAGAGGCAGCCAAAACTATTTTGCTGGGAACGGAACGATAGGAGAAGAAAACCCGCGGTTTATATCTTCTTATCTACCACTGTTGCGCTGGCCTGTGCTGCCGGCAGTATTAAAATTTCGGCTAGGTTTACGTGCGGCGGCCGGGTAACCATAAAAACGATAAGCTCGGCAATATCTTCCGGCCGGAGTGGTTGATAACCTTGGTAAACCTGCGAAGCCCTGGCATCGTCGCCTTTAAACCTAACTTTAGAAAACTCGGTTTCTACCAGGCCGGGGTTAATTTCAGAAACTTTAATTCCCTCTGTTAGCAAATCTATGCGCATGGCTTTAGAGAGGGCATCTACGGCAAACTTAGAGGCGCAGTACACATTTCCGTTGGCGTACACTTCTTTGCCTGCAATAGAACCAATATTGATGATATGCGGATTTGCAGCTCGTTTAAGATACGGCAAGGCAGCGCGGGTTACGTACAGCAGGCCTTTTACATTGCCGTCTATCATGGCATCCCAATCGGCCATATCGCCGGTTTGGAAAGGCGATAAGCCGTGGGCGTTTCCGGCATTATTTATTAGCAGGTTTATGTGCTGCCATTCTGCCGGAACAGATGCAAAATTGGCCTCTGCAGCTTCGCGGTCGCGTACATCAAATTGCAGCGTAATGCACCGGTTTTTGCCTATCGCTGCTTCTAATTCCTGTAACCTGCCGGCCCGGCGCCCGGTAGCAATTATGTTATAACCGGCTTTTGCCAGGGCCAAAGCGGCTGCGCGGCCAATACCAGAGGTAGCGCCTGTAATAAGCGCTATAGGGTTTTGTGCGGCACTCATTTACTCGAATTGCAGAAGTAAGGTAACGGTATGCGTGGTCATGCGGCGGATAGAGCGTGCGTAAGCGCTTTGGTCGTTCACGAGCATATTATTTACGCCATGCGAAAACCGCAGCTCGGGCCCGAACTTAAAGAACGGATAATACAGATCGGCGCCAAAACCATACTCCACAGAAAAATCGGAAGATGCGCCGCGAAATATCTGTTCCGGATCTGTTTGCTCGTCTTTATCGTTGGTTACGTCTATAGATTGTTTAAAACCGGCGATAAAATACATGCGCACGTTTTTGCGGCGGTTAGATTTAAATTTAAAAAGCACCGGTATTTCTACCATCGCCGATTCTACCACTTTTTCTTCTTTGCCGCCTTTTATGGGCCGGCCTAAAATATCCTGGCCTTCAAACACAACGCCCCTGCGGTAAAAACCCACGCCGGGCGTTAAGCGCAGATCTATATTATCGTGCAGTTTCAGATTGCCGATAAAGCCAAGGCTAAAGTTCATAGAGGGGTACGGGTGCACTTTTACGTTGCGATCGCCGCTGAGGCCCATAGAATCGGTAACCTGGTTTACAAAAGCATTAGAATGATCTACTTTATAACGCGCCTGATTTAGCGCCAGGAAAAAACCAAAGCGTACCTTTTTCTGATCGTACTTGGTGTAATTCTCGCGCAGCACTGTTTTTTGTGCATTGGCGGTTAGGCCGGTGCATAAAAAAGCAGCTACTAAAAGAACTATTTTTTGGCCAGATAAATTGCGCTTATCCCAAAAGTGAGCGAATGCCATTCTGTTGATTTGAATCCTACGGTTTGTAAAATATTAAGGAAATCTTCGCCATCCGGAAAAGCTTTCACCGACTCGGGCAAGTAGGTATATGCCGAGCGGTCTTTAGATACGATTTTTCCGATAAATGGTAACAGATAAGTAAAGTAAAATCCGTAAGCAGCTTTCATTACAGCACCGCGGGGTTTGCTAAACTCTAAAATTACCACATTTCCGCCGGGCTTCAGCACCCGGTACATTTCAGATAATCCTACGGTTAGGTTCTCGAAGTTACGCACTCCAAA
Source organism: Bacteroidota bacterium (assembly GCA_023424725.1). Classification (GTDB taxonomy): domain Bacteria; phylum Bacteroidota; class Bacteroidia; order Cytophagales; family Hymenobacteraceae; genus JAFADQ01. The sequence continues at coordinate 4,815 of JAFADQ010000181.1, read as the reverse complement.
AGAAACGATCACCGCATCGAAATAATTATCCTGGAAGCCAAGTTTCTCCGAATCTCCTAACTGCAACTCTATTAAATGCTGCAGGTTGGCTTCTTTAATTTTTTTGCGGCCAATTTCCAGCATTCCTTCCGATATATCTATTCCGGTAATTTTCTGCGGTTTCAGTTTAAGGGCTTCCAGGGCAAAATCGCCGGTGCCGGTGGCAATGTCCAGAATTTGCTGGGGCCTTGCAGGAGCCAGAAACGAAATGGCTTTTTTGCGCCAGCCTTTGTCTATACCGGCACTCAGAAAATGATTCAGAAAATCGTAGCTGCCGGCAATGCTATCGAACATTTGGGCAACCTGTTTTTTCTTGTTGTCCTTTTTGTCTCTGTAAGGCACTACTTCTTCCATGGTAACGGCACTAAAATTGGGGCTTGCAGGGTACTGCGCTAATTAACTGCTTTAATACAAAGCTGGCCTGCACGCTAAATAATTATCAAATATACGTAGTCTGCTTAAAAGATAAAGCCACCCCGTGCGGAGTGGCTTTATCTTTCTTTGTAAAACAGAGAAGGTTATTAGTCTTCTTTCTCTATTTTGATTTTAGTATCGCCGGACTTGTACTTGAACTCACCATCTTCCTGCTTGATTTTGGTGTCGGTAGCATCGTTCTTGTACTTTCTCTCGTCACCATCAACCTTCACTTTCGTGTCGCCGGATTTGATTTTAAACTCACCTTCTTCCTGCTTAATCTTAGTGTCGCCTGATTTAATTTTCAGTTCGCCTTCTTCCTGCTTAATCTTGGTGTCGCCTGATTTAATTTTCAGTTCGCCACCCTGGCCGGAAGTATTCATCAGGTTGTTTGTACCACCGGTGTTGGTGTTAGTGCCAGTAGTACGTGGCTTGGTGGTGGTACCTGCATTTCTGTTTGTTCCTGTAGAACTTGTTCCGCTGTTGGCATTACCAGTTACACCTCTGTCTTTAATATTAAACTCGGTGCGACGGTTAAGCTGCATGTTCTCAGGGCTGTCGTTAGGAGCAACCGGACGCTTCTCGCCATAAGCACGCTTGGTTAAGCGGTTTTTAGCAATACCGTTATCTATCAGGTATTTGTAAGCCGCGTTGGCACGTCTTTCAGACAGGCGCTGGTTATAAGAATCTGTGTTACGTGAGTCGGTGTGGCCATCTATGTACAGCGTCATTTTAGGATACTGCTGCATAACTTTCACTACGCGGTTAAGCTCTGTAATAGACTCTGGGCGCAAACCGGCATCGTCGCTGTTAGGCCGCGGAATATCGGTATCGAAATAGATGTTGCGGAACGCGTTCTTACCAAGTAATGCAAGCGAATCGTCGGCTGTCATTACATACGGCAACCAGAAATCTCTAGTAAATGTGGTAGTGTCGTTGGTAGCAACCGGCACATCAAACTCGTCTGTAAGAACTGTTTTGCCGTTTTGGTTTAGTGTTATCTGGTATTTACGGCCCGAAAGCACATTTACCATATAGTTTCCGCTGTCTGGCTTGGTTACATCTCTTACCGAAATGGCCTTTTTATCGGCAGTTGTTCCGGAGTAAACTACTTCTACGCCTGGTACTACAGAGCTATCGCGCTCGCTGCGAACCACACCACGTATTTGTACATTAGAAATGTAGTTAATTGTCCAGATATCCTTTTCGCCATAACCACCTATGCGGTAAGACGAAAGGTAAGCGTATGTGCCATCTGGGCTCAAACGGTAGTAAGTATCGTCATCAGGAGAGTTTACAGGATACCCCATGTTTTCGGCTTTGCCCCAGGTATTGCCTTGTCTCTCAGATTTAAAGATATCGTACCCGCCCATGGTATTGTGGCCACGTGATGCGAAGTATAGTGTGTTACCGTCTTTAGACAAGTAAGGGCTGTCATCATCAAACGGAGTGTTTATAGATGGGCCAATGCTCTGTGGCTTGCTCCACTTATCGCCTTCGCGGGTCGAGAAATAAATATCAAGGTCGCCATTATCGCTATACTCGCTGGTAGAGAACAATAAAGTTTGTCCGTCCGGAGTAAGGTAAGCGTCTGACTGGAATGCTTTTGTGTTAATGTTTTTATCTAGCGCTTTAGGGGTAGACCAGGTACTTCCGGCTCCGGTTGTTCCTGCTTCGCCTTGTCTTTCGGCTACATAAATGTCTCCGTTACGCTCCTGGCGGTACATCAATAACTTCTGGTCGTTATCGAACAACATAATAGAAGCATCGTGGCCTTTAGAATTTAATCCCTGAATAGGCCTAGGCTTGCTCCACTCGCCGTTTTCGTCGCGCACAGACTCTACAATATGCTCGAAGTACTCGCCTTCCTGCTTTTTATTGCTAACCGCCGACTCTTCTGCACGGGTAGTGAATAAGAGGTAGTTATCGTCGGAAGAAATTACAGGGCTGTGCTCAGAATAAGCCGTATTAATGTTAGGCCCTAAGTTTTTCAGGTAAACATCTTTTTGGTTATTAAACTGCTCTTTAGCGTTTCTGGCGTGGTTTATACGCACGGCAAGCTCTTCGCGTCTGTCGTCTCTTTTCTTAAGAGTACGCTCAAAAGCGCGGTAATGCGCAATTGCTTCGTCGAAGTTATAATTAATGTGAGCAACCCGGCCAAGCCAGTACTCTACATCGTCTGTAACTTTGGGGTTCATTTTAACTGCTCTGTTTACATAATCGATAGATTTCTCTTTATCGTATGTAAGGTAGCTTACCCCGGCTCTGAATAATGCTAAGGCATTATTAGGTTCCTGAGCTAAAACTTTTTCGTAAAAAGGAATCGCTTCTCTATACTCCTCTCTGTCGAATTTTTTATTGCCTTGCTTCATGAGCTTGCCTACGCTTTGCCCGAAAGAAGCAACGCTCACAAATGTTGCCAATACTAGCAACAGTGTGAATCTCATTAGCTTGGTGGCCAAATTATCCATTTCGTAACTGTTAAATTTAATAATGTAAGTGTTGTTTTGAAATTGTGTTCGGAATGCGCGTTAATATATATGGCTCTATACGCACAACAATAAATAATGTCTATCTCTTTCCCGATTATTTCTCCCTCTCTGCACTATCTGTGGCTGTGTTTCAGGTTGTGTAAATACGCACCCCTCAAGACACATACTCAATAGAAAGAAAAATGTTACGGTATATTTTTACGCAAACATGAGGGCAAATATACAAGTCCTCACAATATATTACCTATATTAAATATTTTTAATTTGGCAAAATTGTAAATTCTGTCCTCCTGTTTTTGCTTCTTCCTTCTTCTGTAGCGTTGTCTGCAATGGGCTTTTCCTGGCCGTATCCGGCGGCGCGAATCCTGGATTGCTCTATTCCTCTATCAATGAGGTAATTAGAAACCTCGAATGCCCGCTGTTCTGATAATATTTTATTTGCTTCCGGATTACCTCTGTTATCTGTATGCCCACTGATCTCGATCCGGACATCCGGGTTTTCTACAAGCCAGTTATACAATTCTTCCAGCTGAGGGTATGCATCGGGGTGGATTGATGCTTTATTGAGGTCGAAATAAATATTGTTGAGCACTACATTCGCTCCGATTTTTATTTCTTTGAGTGCAATATTATGAACAATTTTTTCAGTTCTACTAGCCGGCAGATAAATTTTGTCAGAAAAATTAAAATATCCGCTGTTTTTTACCGAAATATTAACCAGTCTGCCAGACTTTACCTGCACTTCGTAAGCCCCGGTAACGCTATCTGAAAACGCTATGATCTGGTCTGAATTATTGGGGTAAGAAAAAACGATGGTACCGAAAAGCGGTTTGCCTGTAGCTGCGTTTAACAACGTGCCGGTTAGTTCTACTGTGTTAACAATAGGTTCTGCCGCTACATCTACAGGTTTTTCAGATTCCGGCAATGGGTAAACAACCAGGTAAATATCTTTCTTGCCTAAGCCGCCGGGCCTGGTGGTAGAATAATAAGCGTGGTATTTATTGGCCGGCACAGTGTAATGGATGTCGTTATCGGCAGTGTTTATGGGCACACCAAGGTTCTGCGGCTCTTCCCAGGTAAGCTCCCGCATTTCGGTTTTAAAAATATCGTAGCCACCCATAGATTTTGGCCCGCGCGAGCTAAAATACAAGGTGTTACTACCCGAATGGATAAATGGAGCATCCTCATCGAATGGAGTATTGATAACAGGCCCCAGGTTTATTGCTTCGCCCCATGTGCCATCTGGCTGCTTTATGCTTACGTAAATATCGAGCCCGCCAAACCCTTCGGGCCGGTTGCTGGAGAAAAACACGTAGTCTCCATCGTCGGAAATAGATAGCGATGGCTCGTAATCGACAGAATTAATATTCGGCCCCATAGAAACCGGTGCAGACCATTGATCGCCTTGTTTTTGGGTCATGTAAATATCGCCGCCGTTGGTGTCTTTATATAAAAACATGGTTTTGCCGTCGGCCGAAATGGCTACGCAGGCATCGTGCCGGTCGGTATTTATAGGGGCGCCCAGGTTGCTGGCCGGCTGCCACTTACCATTTATAAATTTAGAGGTGTAAATATCTTCGTAAGGCTGGCCTTTCTCATCCAGCTTTGCTCCCATGTTTTCTTTACGGCGAGAGGTAAATACCAGTGTGCGCTCGTCGGGCGTTATAACAGGCACAAAATCGTGCCCTTCGGAATTAATGGCCGGGCCCAGATTTTCGAGCTTAACATCTACCGGCGTTTCTATCAGCTTTTTTCCTACGCGGCACTCTTGTATATAGTTAGAAATCGCATCGCGGGCATCGTAATTATCTTTTTTTAAATACCTCCTGAACTCGCGGTAATGAACCATAGCGCTATCGAACTGATGATG
>JAFADQ010000164.1 GCA_023424725.1 Bacteroidota bacterium | reverse complement strand
ATGGCGAAATAGTTATGCCCCGCATAGTAGCAGATGCGGCGGGCGGCATTTATATGTCGGCTGAGCTTTGGGGCAGTATTACAGCAGGTGGCCAAACCGTTACCTCTTCCTTTTACAGCGACCCTGTAATTATTAAATGGAATAGCGCAGGAAATACAGAATGGCTTAAGTCGGCTACCGCACTAGATGGGGGCCGCGCCAGCGGCGTCGCGCTAAGCCCGGACCAAACCGCTTGCTATGTGTACGGCTCATTTGGCAACGGAATTGATTTTGGCGATACTGCCTTGTATGAATCGGAGCCTTATTCCGGCTTTTTCCTTGCTAAACTAGAGAACATTATAACCTCCTCAACTCCCGATCTGTCAGAAACCGCCTGGTCGGTTTACCCCAACCCGACTTCGCGTGTGTTGCACCTAAAATTGCCCGCCGCAGCCCAACCTGGAAGGGCCATTTTAACCGATGTTAGAGGGCAAGAGGTGTTTACTGCAACTATTCCTTCCTTGCCGGAAGCAAGTCTGGAGCTGCCAGCATTGCCACGGGGTTTATATGTAATCTCTGTGGAAACGGGGAGAGAAGTGTTAAGAAAGAAAATCGTGATTGAGTAAAGTTTTCTGCTAAACAAAAAGAGCCGGTTTTGCCGGCTCTTTTTGTTAATATTCAATTTCTATTTGCCCTTAAACTGCAGCGTGTTGAGCATGTGCATGCAGTCTACTTTTATGTATTCTATTACCGGCTGCAGCGAGTCGTTGGCGGTGGCGGTGCGGAAATAAAGCGCTCCGCGGAAAAAATGCCGCGTGCTGTCCGAAACAAAAAACTGAAACTGGCTGGGCACTTCGCCTTCCAGTTCGGCCACGGCGGCGGTTAAGCCATTTGGCAAGCCCACCAACGTTTCGGTTATGCCCGAGGCTTTTATCTGGTGCTTGGAGGTAAGTTTGCGGGCATCTTCCATCATCTTAAAGTTAGATTCGTCGCGCAGATCCATGTACGTAATCTGCACGTTTGCCTTAAACTGCGGGTAGTAAATATCCATCCAGTGGGGCTTTGCCAGCAACGACGAATCGGGGAGGATTTTGGCAAACGCCGAGTACTCGAACGTGTACGGATGCTCTTCTTTTAACGGCTGGTATTTATGGCCAGGCAAATCTATGCGGTTATAGCCTTTTGGTTTTGGTAAATAATCTTCAGTGCAGCCTGTAAGGGCCAAAAATGCCACCGCCAGAACAGAAAAAGCAATATGTTTAAGGTTGATCATGAGTGAAAATTAAGCTGCGGCGCCCAAAGATATGCCCGCTACAGCATAACGAATGAAATGGCAAAGGTATTTCTTTTAGGTAGAATTTTTGAACACGATTTTGGAGATTGAAAGATGGGCAGGATTTCTTAAGTGTTTCCACCACGTCGCTGGCGCAAGGATTTCCTTGTGCCGTCCGCAGGACAAAATACAGCGCTAAATTTGCCTCCGGCAGGCACAAGGAAATCTTTGCGCCATAAGTTGTCATCCTCAGATCATCAGCAAATTTCTGCTACCTGTTTAAATTGATCTCACTGCTTCTTCCCCGCGGCGTCATCCTGAGCGATAGGAAGGACCTCGTTTGCAAGAGCCGCAACTATTTGAACACGATTTTAAGGATGAAGGGATGAATAGGAGCTCTTATGGGGTTTCTACCACGAGGCGTCATCCTGAACACAACCTTCACGCTCTCGCGCTCGGTTGTGTTCAGGATGACAACGCTTTTTTAGCGATAAGTAAGCTTAAAACTGTCTTTTTAAATTGGTGCCAGCCAGCTTGATAGAATTCTTGATGGCGCATAGTAGATGCCGAAACGAAATCCTTGCCTATTTTTCCATCCCTTAAAATCGTGTTCAAAAAAAACAGCCCCGAAAAAATCCGGGGCTGTTTATCAAAAATTCTGAAAGTAAGATTAAAACGGCAAATCGTCCGGCTCCGGGTCGTTAAGGGCCGGGCGGCTGGTGCTGCCCTGGTTGCTGCTTTGGCCAGAGTTGCCACCGCTATTGTAGCCGCCACCCTGGTTGCCGCCGCCGCCATAATTGCCGCCGCTGTTGTATCCGCTGCCGCCCTGCGAACCGCCGTCGCCCTGGTTGTCGCCGCGGCTGCCCAGCATGGTAAAGGTATCTACCATTACATCGGTAGCGTATTTTTTCTGGCCGTCCTGCTCGTATTCGCGGGTGCGCAGCTTGCCTTCGGCGTAGATCTGGCTGCCTTTGCGCAGGTATTTTTCGGCTACTTCGGCCAATGGCCCCCACACGGTAAGGCGGTGCCACTCGGTGCGCTCCTGGCGGTTGCCTTCGCGGTCTTTAAATGTTTCGGATGTAGCCAGCGAAAAGTTGGCCACTTTGCGGCCGCCTTCTAACGAACGCACCTCGGGATCTTTGCCCAGGTTGCCGACCAGAATTACTTTGTTTACTCCTGCCATAATTAAGCTTTTGTAGGTTTTTTTAACTGTTGTACGGGCAGTTGAACACCTTGTTCCGCCGTGTAAAACTGATGCAAATTTACTTAAAGTTTGTAACTTTTCAAATATTTTTCGAGCATAATAGGTTTGCCCGCCTTTTCTACGTCATCAGCCGAAAACTCCTGAACCTTAAACTCTTGCGCTGCCGCCCCCGAAATTAGCCCCCGCAGCCTTGCCCGCACAAAAACTGCTCTTATTTGTTGATGAGAGAGCTGGTGTTTAAACTCTTTAGAAACATTTTCTATCACCGCGCCTTCGGGCAGGTGCCGCGTAATTTTTTCATCCATAAACAAACCGGTTGCCAGTGGTTGCGCGCTCTCTATATACGGGAATTCGTAGAGGCCTTGCCAAATGTCCTTGCCGGAGCGTTTGCGCATGTAAAGTAGCCCGTTGTGGTGCAGCACCAGGTAGGTAAAATAGCGCACGCGCATTGTTTTCTTTTTCTCTTTTACCGGCAAAGCCTGCTGCAAATTATTCTTAAAAGCATAGCAGCCGTTTTGCACGGGGCAGGTTTGGCAAAGCGGTTTTAGCGGAGTGCAGTGCAGGGCGCCAAACTCCATAATGGCCTGGTTATATTGGTCGGGGTTTTGGGCCGGAATTACGTCGTTCGCCAGCTTCTCGAAGATTTTTTTGGTGGCTGGAGCGGCAATATTTTCGTGTACGCCAAAGTAGCGGGCCAGCACGCGGTACACATTTCCATCCAGCACGGCTACCCGCTCATTAAAAGCAAACGAGGCGATGGCGGCGGCCGTGTAGGTGCCAACTCCTTTCAGTTTCAGCAACTCGTGGTAGCTATCAGGGAATTGGCCGTTATGCTCCGCTACAATGGTTTTTGCCGTTTGCAGCATGTTGCGCGCCCTGGAATAATAGCCAAGGCCCTGCCAGTGCCGCAAAATATCGTCTTCGGGCGCGTTGGCAAAATCGTGCACGGTGGGGTAGGCATCCGCGAAGCGCAAAAAATAGGGAAGGCCCTGGGCTACGCGGGTTTGCTGCAAAATTATTTCCGAAAGCCAGATTATATACGGGTCGCGGGTGTGGCGCCAGGGCAGGTCGCGTTTGTTGGCGTGGTACCAGGTTAGCAGGCCGCTGGCAAAAAAAGAGGAGTTTTGGGTTGTCAAG
>JAFADQ010000150.1 GCA_023424725.1 Bacteroidota bacterium | reverse complement strand
CCGAAAAACTTACGTCTTTGGGCTGCAAACCATGGTCGTCTTTTTGTTTAGGCACGAGGTGGCGCTTGGCAATTTCCAGCTTTTCTTCCAGGGTATAACCGGTTATGTCGATAATCTCCATGCGGTCGCGCAAGGCCGGATGTATGGTATCGAGAGAGTTGGCTGTAGCAATAAATAACACCCTGGAAAGATCATACTCCACATCCAGATAATTATCCATAAACGAGTGGTTCTGCTCCGGGTCGAGCACCTCCAGCAACGCCGACGACGGATCGCCGCGAAAATCGGAACCAACTTTATCTATCTCGTCCAGAATAATAACGGGGTTGCTGGTTTCGGCCTTTTTAATATGGCTGATGAGCTTGCCTGGCATGGCGCCCACATAAGTTTTGCGGTGCCCGCGAATTTCTGCTTCGTCTTTCACCCCACCCAGTGACATTCTGGCATACTTGCGCCCTAGCGCTTTTGCCACGCTGCGGCCAAGCGATGTTTTACCCACTCCCGGAGGGCCAAAGAGGCAAAGAATTGGCGCCTTCATGTCTTTTTTCAGCTTCAGAACGGCCAGGTATTCTATTATGCGCTCTTTTACTTTATCGAGGCCGTAATGGTCGGCGTCGAGTATTTTTTTGGTGCGCTTTAGGTTAAAGTTGTCTTTGCTGTATTCGGCCCAGGGCAGCTCTACCATAAACTCGCAATAGTTCAGGGCAACCGGATATTCGGCCGCTGCTGGGTTTAGCCGCGAGAGCTTGTCTACCTCTTTATTAAAGTGTTTGGCAACGGCTTCGGGCCAGTCTTTTTTAGCTCCCTGCGCGCGCAGGCGTTCTACTTCTTTATCGGGGCTATCGCCGCCCAGCTCTTCCTGCAGCACCTTTATCTGGTGCCGCAGAAAATAATCGCGTTGCTGGGCATCAATATCGGAGTTTACCTTGCTCTGGATTTCTTTTTTTATCTGAAGCAATTGCATCTCCTTCATCATCATCTCGAGCAACCGGGTGCCGCGCGCGATGCCTTCGTCTATCTCCAGCAATGCCTGCTTTTGCGCCACCTCTACGTTCATGTTGCTGGAGAGGAAATGCGTAAGAAAACTCGGGCTGTCGATGGTATCGAGGGCCACCTGCGCTTCCTGGGGCATTTCGGGGTTCAGCTTCAGAATACTGCCCGCGGCTTCTTTTAAAGACGAAACCAGGCCCTGCAGCTCTTTGCTTTTGGCGTTAGGGAAATTCTCTTCTATGTAGGTTACGGTAGCCGTAAAATACGGGTCTTCCTGCAACAGATCTTCGAAACGGAAGCGCTTTTGCCCTTGAATGATGATGGTGGTATTGCCGTCGGGCAGCACCAGCATTTTAATAATTTTGGCCACCGTGCCTACGCGGTACAGGTCGTCCAGCGTCGGGTCTTCGCTGTCGCTGTTTTTCTGGGCAACTACGCCAATGGTGCGGTCGCCGCGGTAGGCTTTCTTTACCAGGCGGATAGATTTTTTGCGGCCTACCGTAATCGGAATAACCACGCCCGGAAAAAGAACCGTGTTGCGCACCGGTAAAATTGGCAGCGAACCGGGTAAGTCCTGTTTTCCTACCTGATCCGGATCGTCGGCGGTGATAATAGAAACGGTATCTCCGCCCTCATCTTCTATGCCGGTTTGGAGGTGTAACTGGTTTAATAAAGAATTTCTATAATTCATGCTATATTTTTCTTCTGTTAAATAGTGCCAGGTTGTCATAAAATGACATCAAAATTTATAAATTGCACCATTATATACTACTTTGCAAGGGCTATGCCAGCCTGCTTGCCCAAAAATCGGGCATTACATTTGTAACACAAACTTACGGGCGTATTGTTGCAATGCCCAACCGTAAATTTTACCCTCTAACGCCGCTGTTTTTAACCCCTGCAGGCTTTGCCAATTATGCAAAAAGTAGCCCGGCATATTTTTCTTTTTTTCCTGCTTTTGGGGCCGGCAAGGCTTGTTTTGGCCCAAACCGATTCGTTGCAGCTTAAGCAACGGCTTATAAACGATTCGGTAGCGCACCGCACATCTCTTACCGAAGATAAAACTTTGCACTTCCGCAATATTAACGCTGTTGGGCATTATGTTGATAAAAAAGCGCTGGCGAAAATAAAAAAACTCGAGAAAAAGAACGACCTGCCAAAGCTAACCCGCGCGCTGGAGAAATATGTGCATAATTTCGGCATCCGGAATTTTTACAAAGATACGCGCATGCTCTGGCAACTCGGGCAATTGTACCAGGCCCAGGGCGATGTAGAAAAAGCAAAAAAATATTTCGCGCTTGTGCTTAAGCATCACCGGGCCGATGTGCGGCAGGTAGAGCAATATTACGACTCGCTAACCGCCGGCGATGCCGATTTGTATGTGCCCCTGGAGTATTATTACGAGTTGGTAGAATACCGCAAAAATATTAGCGCCTTTAGGCCGCCCAAAGGTGTTTACTTAAAGCTGGGGCCCGAAATAAATTCTAAGTTTGAAGATTACGGGCCAAATTTCCGCTCAGAAAAGGACCTGTTTGTGTTTACCTCTAAGCGTAAATTCAGGGGTGTGAGCGCTACGCCCGACGAAGATCTGTACTATTCTTATTATTACGACGGCTACTGGGATGAAGCCAAACCTTTTCCGAAGCCCATAAACAGCACTTACAACGAAGGCTCTGCCACACTTAGCAAAGACGGTAGTACCATTTATTTTTCGCGCTGCGAATGCCCCAACTGCAACGGCAACTGCGATTTGTTTGTGTCTTACCTGCAAACCGACAGCAGCTGGAGCGTGGCTAAAAACCTGGGCCCGCAGGTAAACAGCCCCGGCTGGGATTCGCAGCCCTCGCTCTCGCAAAACGAAGATACGCTGTATTTCGCCTCCGACAGGCTGGGTGGTTTTGGCTTATCGGATATATATTTTAGCGTAAAACAGAAAAACGGCGAGTGGGGCAAAGCGCAAAATATGGGCCCTGTTATAAACACCCGCGACAACGACCTCAGCCCTTTTTATCACCCAAAATACCACGTACTTTATTTCAGCTCGCGCGGGCATTTGCTCAATAACGGCGATTTCGATATTTACAAAACCTACCGCGTAAACGGGCACTGGCAGGAACCGCGCAATATTGGCCCGCTGGTAAACGGCGCCGGCAGCGAGTACTATTTCACCATCGATTCTAACTCCGAAAACCTGTATTACGCCCGATCGGAGAAGGAAGACCTGAAAAACCTCGATCTGTATTCGTTCCCGCTGCCCATGGAGGCGCACCCGCTGGCTGTTACGCGTTTCGAGGGCATTCTTACCGATTCGGTTACCAACAAACCGCTAAAAGGAATTGTATCGATAATAGACCTAACCAACGGCATAGAGGTGGCTTCTAAATACATTCGCGAAGACGGTTCTTTTGCCTTCGATCTGATAGACAACAGCCGCTACATGATGCTGATTCAGGGCGAAGATTTTTTTAGCGTAGACCGTGAGTTTGATCTGAAAAGCGATACGTTAATGCAGGTAATCACCACGATGATCGATTACAGCCTGCCGCTAATCTTTAAAAACCTGGAGTTCGACGAAGGCAAAGCCGTGGTGAAAGAAAGCATGTTCCCGAGTCTTGACCGGATTATTTTGTTTCTCACCGACCATCCGAATTCTAAAATAGAGATATGGGGCCACACCGACAGCGCCGGCGACCCCGAACTTAACCTTCGTCTCTCGCAGGAACGCGCCGATGCCATAAAAGCCTACATTGTGCAAAACGGAATGATAGAAGAAAACCGCATTGCCTCGCTTGGTTTCGGAAGCAGCAAACCCCTGCGCGACGAAGTTACCGACGAAGACCGCCGCATAAACCGCCGGGTAGAGTTTCATTTAATTATGATGAACAAGAAGTAAGCTGCTAAGGCCAAAAACCGGGGTGCCACAACCAGAATTCAGGATGCAATGGGCTGGTTTTTGGACCTCGCAGGTTTTTTAAACTCGCGCGCTTCTGGCTAACGAGGCCCTTCGCTGTTGCTCAGGATGATACGAGGTGGTAGAGTATTGTAATATATTTTAGGCTGTAATGGGCAAAAAAACGGGTGCTGCAGCCTAAATTTATTGCAAGCCTAAACTAAGCGTGTCATCCTGAGCGACAGTGAAGGACCTCGTTTACAAGAACCGCAAAACCTCTGGTAAACCATCTGAAAAATTTGATTACCCCTCTACTACCA
>JAFADQ010000038.1 GCA_023424725.1 Bacteroidota bacterium | reverse complement strand
CCTTTACAAGAGCACCTGCTTAGCGCCGGTTACAAAATTATTGCGGAAATGGCTTTCGCCGATCATTATTCGTATAGCGCAGAAGATGTAGAAAAGATAGAGAAAAAATTATCGGAGTTTGCTACGGGTACGGTTTCTGTTATTACAACTTCTAAAGACGCCATAAAGCTGCGGGCACCAAATTTAGGGGCGCTAACGGCCAACTTACCGCTGTTTTATATTCCGGTAGAAGTTTGTTTTGCAGACGGAAATAAAGCCGGTTTTGATGAAATGATACAGAAAGCCGCCGGTATTTTATAAGTGTGGCCATTTATACGTGGTCTCGAAAGCTAAATTGAGTACTTTTGCGCGTGTTTTTAATTCGCTTCGTATTTCTGATGTTTGCCTTCGCGGCGCTCTCGGTTCCGGCTTTTGCCCAGATCCTCGACGACTCTACCCGCCAGGTTTATGGCGTCCGGACTACAGGAGTTTACACAGAAAGCGATATTCTGAACGGCCGCTACCAGTTTACCACGCCCGATACCAGCATCACAAATTTTCATAACGAGCGCCATTGGTTTGCCGATACGGCCTATCATCAGTTTCTCGATTCTTATTTAAGCGCCACGCAACCTTTGCTTTGGCAAATGCCGCGGCAAATTGGCGTAAGGCCCGGCAAACATGTGTTCGATCTGTATGCCTTCGAGCCATCCCGGATCCGGTATTTCGATACCCGCTCGCCTTATTCTGCGCTAAAATACACCAACGGCTCTGCCGGAAACCAGGTAGTAGAAGTTAATTATGCCCGCAACGTAAACCCTTACTGGAATGTGGGATTTGATTACCGCCGCGGCGCCGCCGACAGGCAAATTAACTACACCAACCGACAAGACGAAACCCAGATAAACAGCAATACCTTTGCTTTTCATAGTAGTTTGCGGAGCAAAAACAGCCGCTACCGGTTGCTGGCAAATTTTACTATTTTTAAGCATCAGGCAGAAGAAAACGGCGGCGTGGTATTATCTCCGGCCGTATTTCGCGATTCGCTTGTAGATACCCGCACCGAGGCTGCCTGGCTTACCCAAGCCGAAAACCTGGAGCAGCGCTTTGGCGGCCACATTTTTCAGCAATTTCTGCTTGCCGGAGAAAACCTGAAGCTTTACCATATTGCCGATTACCGCACACAAAAAAACCGCTACCGCGACGACGGAATTATTCAGGTAGATTCTTTAGGAAACCTGCAGTTTTACCCCGTACAAATAGATACTGCCAACAGCTTCCGCACCCACACCCACAAAACCTTATATAAGCAAATAGATAATACCGTTGGGCTTAAAGGCATAAGAAACCGTATAGGATACGGGGCGTTTATTCGCAGGCGAGACGCCGAAGCAACCGGCTGGCACCCCGAATCAAGAAAAATAACCCAGCACTTTGCCGGTGGCGATATCCGTCTTTCGCCCATCGACAGCCTGCACCTAACGGGCTTCGCAGAAAAGCAGCTGGATGGCGCAGATTACCGCATAGAAGCAAAATTGCGCTATAAGTTCGCGGAGTTTTCTCAGACCCGCATTTTTGCCCAGCCCAGCCTAACAGAGCAACGTTATACTACAGATATTTTTAGGTGGGATAACAATTTCCGTAACACCACTTACGACCAAACGCGGGCAGCCGTTTTCGCTCATTTGGCACCTATTAGAACCGGTGTGCGGCTGGAGGCATCTATTACCCGTTATAACGATCTTATTTATTTTACGCCATTTTCGCGGCCGCAGCAATTCGATCAGGCAGGTACACTTTCGTCTGTTACCCTCAGCACTTCTAATGCTTTTGGTAAGATAAAATTCCGCAACCGTATAACGTTAAGCCGCGAGTCGAAGCCGGAATTATTAAGGGTTCCGGAGTTGTTTTATAATGGCCAGTTATATTTCGAAGGTCCGGTTTTTAAAAATGTGCTAGTAGGCCAGGTTGGTTTTGAGGGCCGCTACTGGTCGGGCTATTTTCCGGATGCGTACATGCCTGCAACCCAGCAGTTTGTATTGCAGAATGTTTTAGCCACAGAGCCATTCCCAGTGATAGATTTTTTTGTAAACGCCCAGGTAAAAACCGTTACCGTTTTTCTGAAAGTAAACAATCTGGCATACGGTTTAGGCGGCCGCAATTACTTTTACACACCTTTTTACCCCGGCATAGGCCGCACCTTTGGTTTTGGGTTTAGGTGGATGTTTTTCGATTAATGTAACCTCACCCCCGGCCCCTCTCCAAAATGAGAGGGGAGAATAAGGAGCCTTCGGCAGGGTGTTTTTATATATTGCCGATTGTTTAATTGCCCGGTTTTGGGCTGCAGCACCCGTTTTTTTGCCTGTTCCAGCTTAATTAATATTTAAGTCCCAATACCCAATACTCATTACCCAATACTCAATACTCAATACTCATTACTCATTACTCATTACTCATTACCCGATACCAAACTATGCTCGGACTTAAACTTGCCACAGATCCGCGCTGGGTAAACATAGCCCAGAAAGATATTCAGGAAATACTAACCGACCATGCTTATTGTGAGCAAAAGGCCGCCTCGTCGTGCATTAGCTTAATAGTGAACCACTCGGAGCGCGTAAAGCTGGTAGAAATGCTTACGCCCGTAGTAGCAGAAGAGTGGAGCCATTTTGAGCGCGTGCTGGACGAGCTGAAGAAGCGCGGATTAAAGTTAGGAAAACAGCGCCGCGACGATTACGTGCACCGGCTAAAATTATTGGTAAGGAAAGGAAGAACCCAGCAGTTTTTAGACGAGCTTCTGGTAATGGCTCTTATAGAAGCCCGAAGCTGCGAACGCTTTAAACTGCTCTGGAAAAACATTGCCGACGAAGGCCTGCAAAAGTTTTATTACGAACTAATGGTATCGGAAGCCGGCCACTACACCAACTTTATAGAACTCGCCAACGAATATTACAAACCCCAGGAAGTACAACAGCGATTAGAAGAAATGCTGGACGCCGAAGCTGAAATAATGCAAACCCTGGAATGGCGGGAAGATAGAGTGCATTGAGATGGTATTGGGTAGTTAGTATTGAGTAGTGGGACTAAAAGAAAAGAGGCTGTCTCAAAAGGTCCGCCTCTTTTCCTTTTAAAATAAGGGTAAATATAATTTTGTCTCACTACCCAGTACTCATTACTCAATACTTCCAATCAGGTTTTCTGTTTCTTTTTCTTTGCCGCCGGGAACAGAATGTTGTTCAGAATAAGCCGGTAGCCTGGGCTGTTTGGGTGCAGGTTCAGGTCGGTGGGTTCTTCGCCAACCTGGTGCATGTAGTCTTCGGGGTCGTGGCCGCCATAAAAAGTCCAGGTGCCTTTGGCGAAGGTGCCGTGAATGTACCTTACCTCGTCTACCTGCTTGGTTTCGCCCATAATTATTACTTCAGGTTTTATG
>JAFADQ010000012.1 GCA_023424725.1 Bacteroidota bacterium | reverse complement strand
TTGCCACCGCGCACAATTACCTGCTGTTATTTACCGAAGCAGGCCGCGTTTTCTGGCTTAAAGTGTACGAAATACCGGAAGGAGGGAAGACCTCCAAAGGCCGCGCTATCCAGAACATCATCAACATAGAAAAAGACGATAAGGTAAGAACAGTGCTGAATGTGCATAATCTTAAAAACGAAGATTATGTGCTTAACCACTACCTGATGTTCTGTACGGTAAAAGGTACTATAAAGAAAACGCCGCTTGAGGCATATTCGCGTCCGAGACTAAACGGAATTAACGCCATTAGCATTAACGAAGGCGACAGACTGCTGGATGTGCGCTTAACAAGCGGAAAATCTGAAGTGGTTCTGGCGCTTAGCTCTGGCCGCGCCATTAGGTTTAACGAAACCCACGTGCGGTCTATGGGCCGTAACGCGGCAGGAGTGAGGGGAGTAACCCTTGCAAGCGACGACGATAAAGTGGTTGGTATGGTTTGTGTTGACGATCCGGAAACGAACCTGTTGGTGGTTTCTGAAAAAGGATACGGAAAGCGCTCTTCTCTGGATGAATACCGGATTACAAACCGGGGCGGCAAGGGCGTTAAAACCCTTAACATCACAGACAAAACTGGTTCGTTAGTCGCAATTCACGGAGTTGCCGATACAGACGATCTGATGATTATTAACCGCTCTGGTGTAACCATAAGGCTACGCGTAGCAGACCTGAGAGTTATGGGCCGCGCAACGCAAGGAGTGAGGCTGATCAGAATTTCGGATGGAGACGCTATTTCTTCTGTCGCTAAGATAGATGTAGAAGACGAGGAAGAAACGGTGATGGAACAGCAGGAGTTGTCTGATGAAGAATCGCTGGATCCGGGAATTTCGGACATTGAACCATTGAGTGAGAATTAGAATTAATATTTACAAACGTTTTCATTAAACTACATTTATACATGAAACATATTGTATTAGCTCTTGCAGCTTCTTTTTGCATAGGTACAACGGTGCTTGCTCAAAATGCCGCGGTAACAAATGCGTATATGTACCGCAAAGACGGTAAACTGGAACAGGCACGCACCGAAATAGACAAAGCTATTACCCACGATAAAACCATGGGTAATGCCAAAACGTGGTATTTCAGAGGCGAGATTTACGAAGACCTGGCCAATAAAGGAGGCGAGGGAACGCCAAAAGACGCGTTAAAGATCGCTCACCAGTCTTATGAGAAGGCAGTAGAGCTGGATAAGAAAAACGGCGAATATGCCAACAAAGGCGCGGCTAAATTAAAATCCATGTTTCCGATGGTGTTTAACAAAGCAGTAAAAAGCCTTGAGGCTAAGAATTTTGATGAGGCAATTGCTTCGTTTGAATTTGCCAAAACCATGCGCCCTAACGATTCTACCACGTATTTGTATACAGCTTACGCGTACGAAAGCAAAGCCGAATCCGGAGACAAAGATTATAAGAAAGCAAAAGAGAACTATTACAAAGTTATAGAGCTTAACCCGAAATCTTTAGAACCGTATCAGCGCCTTTATATTATTACCCGCGATATAGAGAAAAATAATGAAGAGGCTTTAAAAGTTACGGAACTGGCGTTAAAAGAATTCCCTAATAATAAGGACTTTATGCTTGCTCAGGTAAATCTTTACATTGAGGCAGGCCGCCAGAACGAAGCAATTTCTAAGCTGGAAAAAGCCATTGCTCTTGATGCTAAAAATGCAAACTTATACGCAGCTTTAGGCTCGTTGTATGATGGGCTTAACAATACTGAAAAAGCGCTGGCCAATTATAATAAAGCCATAGAAATTCAGCCTGGCAACTTTGATGCTCAATTTAATATGGGCGTTTACCAGTTTAACAAAGCCGCCGGTATTTATGAGAAAGTAAATGCTATGGATTTTGCTACATACCAGAAACAAGGTAAAAAGCTTGAAGCCGAGGCTAAGAAATATTTTGAGCAGGCTGCAACGTATTTCGAGAAAGCATTGGAGATTGTACCAACCGATGTTTCTGCGCTTAACAGCTTAAAAACAATTTATACGAAAACAGGCCGTATGGATGATGCCAAGAAACTGGATGCCAGAATTAATGCAGCCACTAAAAAGTAAAGCGATAAAGAAGGGAGAATCTTTGGTTCTCCTTTTCTTACTTACAATTACTTAACATAATATAAATTATAGGGCTTAAAAATATGGCTTTAAAATAGAATTGCGATGGTTTTACTTTTGGTTGGTTTGTACACTTAATTATATAACCTGATTATTAAATCCTACATAAACTTTGTGTAACTCCGGTGTAATGAAAAATTAAATTATATCGACAACCGAAATTACTTTCTAATTATCAATAATCCGTAATCCAAACCAATATCCAGCAATTATTAGTTATACTGGGCGTTTAGACTCGGCATATTGTCTTTTTGCGGACACCTGAATCATTTCTTTTTCGGGATAAAGCAAAGCCGTAAGCTTACCGCCAAATGCGCAGCCGGTGTCTATGTTCACGGTGTTGTTTTCCCAACGCGGCTCAGTTACCGGCGTATGGCCGTATACCACCAGCCGGCGGCCCTGGTATTTTTCGGCCCAGTTAAGTCGTACAGGCAAGCCTAAATTATCCAGTTTTCCGGTTGTGTCGCCATATAAGGCAAACGAGCGCATGGCATCAGAATCTGTTTTCTGTAATCGCTCGTTTAAGCCCGCGTGTGCTACCAAAACAGAATCGTTATCTAAGATTAACTGAAATGGTAAATCAAGAATAAACTGTTTAACATAATTCCGGAACTGCTCGGGTTGTTTTTTTAATTCCTGGGTAGTATAATCAAGGCCGTGCCACAACTGTACATTTTTGCCTGATAGCCAGCGAAATAGTTTTTCGTCGTGGTTGCCTTTTACCGAGTAGCCCCTGCCCTGCTTTACCAGGTTCATTACCAGTTGCAACACTTCTACAGGCTTTGGGCCGCGGTCTACCAGGTCGCCGACAAATACCAAAATTCTGGTTGGGTTGCCATCATTTACTTTTAATTTTTCTATTAATTCTGTCAGTTCTTCATAACAACCGTGCACATCTCCTATTATCGCGAATCGGGTAATTTCTGATTTATCTAAATAAGCCGGTCCTTTTTTCATTATAATCAATTTAAACCTTTAAGCATTTTTTGCATCTAACCATAAAGAGCTTGTAAAGTAAAAGTAAAAATGCAGCCTGCAAAGGCCAAATAATGATGCATTACAAGCTAAATTTTAATTAGACCGTACTAAGTACTTATAAATTGCGTTGGATGTTTGTTCAGAATAAAAAAACTATGAAAACCTTCTTTTTAAAACCCATTATTTGGCTTCTGGCAGTGGCTTTTTTGCCCCTTACAGACTTACGGGCGCAAGAAGTTTTCCGGTTACCACAAACCAGCCCGTTTAGCCAGCTAAACCAAACTATTGGCCTTACAGATTTTAGCATCTCGTATTACCGGCCTGGTGTAAAGG
>JAFADQ010000341.1 GCA_023424725.1 Bacteroidota bacterium | reverse complement strand
GACCAGGTAAAAGAGGTTACCCTTACGCCAAAAATTGCCCGGATGCCAAAAACTCCTCCGTTTATAAAAGGAGTTTCTAATATCCGCGGCGATATTATCGCGATTATGGATCTGGAGGAGCGCTTTAATATAAGTGTTTCTACTCCGGAAGAGTTGTCGGGCAAAACATATACGCTGGTAACCGAGGCCAAAGATTATACACTTGGAATTACCGTGCGCGAAATGCCTCAATCGTTAACTCTGCCGGTTTCAAGAATAGACCGTACGCCATCTTTATTGCAGGATATAAACATAAACCAGCATTACATAGAAGGCATCGCAAAATTTGAAGGAAGGCTAATTATACTTCTCGATATTTATAAAATTTTAACACAAACCGAAGTGGCGGAACTGCAGCAACAATAGCAGTTTTCAACTTCAAAATTCAATAAAGAACAAACTATGGATACCTCAAACAGCAAAATATTAGTTGTAGACGACTCTTTCTACATGCGCACCATGCTGAAAAACATGCTGCTCGATGCAGGCTACGACGTTATTGGCGAGGCCGCCAACGGCCAGTCGGCACTGGAGTTTGTGAAAGACGCAGATCCGGATCTGGTTACGCTCGACGTGATTTTGCCAGACAATACCGGGCTTGCCGTTCTGAAAGGAATCCGCCAGGAAAAGCCAAACATTAAAGTAATTATGGTAAGCGCCGTAGGCCAGGAAGTGATCATAAACGAAGCCATGGAGCTTGGCGCCACCGCCTACATCGTTAAGCCATTTTCGGAAGAGAAGGTGCTGGATACAGTAAAAAATGTATTATCCGGTACCAGCAAGTAATATTTTTTGATTGCTTGGCAGAGGTGGAAATGGCTGGTAAAACAGTCGGCGAAAAGCATATCAGGGTTTTAATTGCCGATGCGTCTGGCTTTGTTAGAATGGTGCTGAGAGATATTTTCAGTTCTATTCCGGAGGTAGAGGTAGTGGCCACCGCTTTATCCGGGGGGCAGGCTATAAAGCTGCTGAAAATTCATCAGCCCGATGTGTTGCTGATGGACCTGAACCTGCCGCAGAACACCCGCTGGTTTACTTTGCAGCGCATTGCACACGAGTGCCCTGTGCCGGTTTTAATTATGAATAGTACAAAAAGCGAATTGTCTTCTACTGAAATGGCGCAATTGCGAACGCTTGGGGCGTACGGTTTTGTTAATATGCCGGCAAATATACTTAAGCCACAGCTGCGCACCATTAAAGAAGAGTTAGTGCAAAAATTGTACGATTCCAGGCACCTAAGCCTTGCCTCTGTTAAGGCAATACCTGGCGACGAAAAGCTGCCGAGGCCAGTTTTGCCCTCGTCAGAAGGCAAAGCGGTAATGCACATAAGTCCGGCTAAAGTAATTGTAGTGGGCGCATCTACGGGTGGTACAAGGCAAATAGAAATGCTGTTGCAATGGTTAGAGCCCACATTTATGGGCTGTTTGCTTATTGCCGTGCATTTGCCCGAAACGTTTGCGAAAACATTCGTGAACAGGTTAAAATCTATTACAAGCCTAAAAGTTTCGTTAGCCCGCAGTGGCACATTACTTGAGGCCGGCAGGGTAATTGTAGCGCCCGGTGGCCGCGATATGTATGTAGAGGCGGCTGCATCCAGGCCCGGATTAGCAAAGGTTATGCTTACCAAACAATCTGCTTCTTCTTTCGATAGCCCGTCGATAGACAGGTTAATGGCTTCTGCGGCGGCTTTTTTTAAAACCGATGCTATCGGAATTATACTTACCGGCATGGGAAGCGACGGCACAGCCGGGCTGGCTGCGATTTCTGAAAAAGGCGGCGATACAATTGTGCAGGACCAGCATAAGGCAGGAGTTTTTGGTATGGCCAAATCGGCATTAAATAAAGGTGTGGCACATCAGGTGCTAACGGTGCCGCAAATGGTAACTTTTATAGAACAGCAAACCGCTCCCGGCAACGGACGGCCAGCCGGAAATAAGTTGAGCGGGTCATGAAGTCGAGAGAAGAAGAATACAAAGAAATATTTATAGCCGAAGCGCTGGAGTACTACGACTCGCTGAACAGGCATATAAGCGATCTGGAGAAAAATCCGGGCGAGGAAGCGCTGCTCGATGAAATATTCAGGCTGCTGCACAATCTTAAAGCAAACGCCAAAGCAATCGGGTATGTAGAAATATCAGATCTGTCGCATAAACTCGAAACCGCTTTTGGCCTAATCAGAAGCAAGGAGTTACAGTTTGCCGGGCCTGCGGTTACCGTGTTGTTCGATGGCATAGATTTGCTGGGCGAAATGCTCCACAACCTAGACCAGCCGGATTATACTGCCAATCCGCAATTGGTGCGTAACCTCGAGTTGCTGATAGAAGGTGTTTCGGACCCAACGGTAGAGTTGTCTAACGTTCAGCGGTATTATAATTCTAAAAACCTCACCCTTTCCGATCTGATCTATATTCAGATACGAAAGCTGGATCATTTACTGAACCTGGTAGGAGAGCTAATTATAGACCGCGACCGGATTATTTCGATATCAAAAGACCTGAACAACCCCGAGCTGGATGCTGTAAGCTCGCATTTATACCGCATCGCGGAAGAATTGCAGTACAGCGTTATGGATGCCCGCCTGGTAAGTATTGGCACGTTGTTTAACAAGTTTCCGAGGGTGGTGCGCGATGTGGCCTTTTCGGAACAGAAAGATGTTAACATAGAAATTGTAGGCCAGGATATTCAGATAGACAGGAACATTCTGCAGCTCATGACAGATTCGCTGCTGCATTTGGTGCGCAACGCCGTAAGCCATGGCATAGAGCATCCGGAGGTGCGGTTAAAAGCCGGAAAGCCGGTGCAGGGCAAAATTGTACTGGAGGCGGCTACAGACAGAGATACAGTTTTAGTTAAAATTATAGACGATGGCGGCGGCATTAATCTGGATCAAATCCGCAGAAAAGCGGTAGAGAACGGTTTTGCCTCGTCCAGCAGAATAGAAGAACTTAGCGCTACCGATACGCTTTCGCTAATTTTCGAGCCTGGTTTTTCGTTATCTAACGAAGTAACAGATGTTTCGGGCCGTGGTGTTGGCTTAGATGTTGTAAAAAACGCGCTCGATAGCATTGGCGGCCGTATTCAGGTAGATTCTGAACTGGGGCAGGGAACAACCTTTACGCTGTTTTTGCCAACCTCTATCGCGGTAAAAGGGGCGCTATTGTTTCAGGTAGAAGAAAATTATTACGCTATACCGCTGCTTCATACCGATTCGGTGGTATCATTAGACCTGGATAAGCTGCACGAAGTAGGCGGCGCCATGGTTACCGATGTGAAAGGACAAACCATAACTGTGGTGTCTCTTCGCGAATTGCTGAATGCCGACCCGACCACTATGGATCTGGGAAGCAAAAGCAAACTGGATGGCAACATGCACGATATTGTAATTGTTGCTTATAATAATCGCAAAATCGGTTTAATTGTTGATAAACTGATACGGCAGCAGGACATAGTAGTAAAAGCCCTGAACAAGCCGGTAGACAATATAGATATATATGGCGGTGTAACACTGCTTGGTACCGGAATGGTGTGCCTTGTGCTGGATGTGCCCGCTTTAGTGCGCCACGTAACCTTAAGAAGGTAATAGCGCTTACATTTTTAATAAGTAATTTGCCCGCATGATGGCGCAGAAAAAATTGGAACTTACGGAGCTCGAAAAAGATATCATTAAAGAGCTGGTGAACATTGGTCTGGCCAGGGCTGCTGATTCTTTCGCTATTATCTCGAAAGAACGGGTGCTGTTGTCGGTGCCCGACCTGCGCATTATAGATTCAGACCAGATTCTGGAGCTCATTCAGTCGTACCAGAGCACGCATGTGTTTATTCAGTCAGATATTAAAGGCGATTTTAACGGCGCTACGTTAATGCTCTTTTCCGAAACCCACGTGCAGCGGCTT
>JAFADQ010000339.1 GCA_023424725.1 Bacteroidota bacterium | reverse complement strand
TCCGCAATTGGTCGGCCTCGCGTTTGCCCTGGTTTAGAATACTGCCGCTGCCTCCCGAGATCAGAATTTTTTTCACTTTGCCCAGTTTATAAAGCTGCAACGGATGCAAAATACGATCGGCGCCCCGCGAAAAATGTACTCTGTCGTGGGGCGGCCGGTTTACGTGCGTAACTCCCGTAAGTACCACAGCCAGTTCGTAGTCCGGAAGTTGATGTATTGGCGTGGCAGGAATCTCCCATTTCAGCAACACCTCGTTGCTCAAAAACGGATTCGTAAAAATGAGTAATAAGCCAATAGCGGCAATTAAACTTTTCTTTTTCTGTGCCGGGTTGCGTAACAGCAAAGCAAGGAACAGAAAAAACAACACCCATGCAATGGGCATTAAAACGTAATAAAGAACTTTAGAAAGTATAAAAAACATCGGTCATCAACAGAAAGCCAAAGCAACATAAAAACCCGCAGAAAACCGTAGCCACATTGTAAGTCTTTGCAAATTAAGTTTTTCTCTGAATAGAAAGCTCTTAACGGTAATCGCGCGAAATCAGCACTTTAACCAGAGTTCTGTTACCCTGCAACGGCCATTTTTTTGCCCTTTACAGCCCAATTTTAGTTTTAGAAAAGGCTTCCGGGTTTTGCTCTCTGCTTCAATAAAAAACCGAAACCGCGGGCAGGTAATTTTTCAGAAAGCTTCGCCGATAAAGATATAAAAACCGGGTCCTTCCTGGGTAAAAGCCACATCGAGCCGCGAAAAAACATCTTTTTTAGGAAACACCAAAAACCGCAGCCCTCCGCCCGCAGACCACACAAAATCCTTCGCGTTAACTTTATCCGGCTTGTTAAAAACAGAACCGGCGCCGGCAAAAATGGCGGCTCCCCAGCGGTTTGTAAAACCAAGAGGCAAGGGCAAAAACCTGTATTCGGCTTGCGTGGCCACTAAATTATTATCGCGGTACCGGCCCAGATAATACCCGCGCATAATATTTTCGCCGCCCATAAGGCTTAGCTGGTTAAAGGGCACTTCGCCAAAATTAAACTGCCCCAGCACTTGCAGCGCAAGCACATCGCGGCGGTTTATGGCTTTGTAAATCCGGTTATCAGAAACAACATTGGTAAAGGCAAAATCGCTGCTCAAGGTTTTGGAATAGCGCACAAAAGTTAGCTCAGAATAAGCGCCCTGCCGCACATTTAGCATATTACGGCGCGCATCGTACACGGCGCTAAGCCCAAAACCCAGGTTAGCAGATCCGGATGCACCTGCAGGCAGAACAAAATTTGTTTGGTTTGTTGCGGGCACAAACTCCACCGAACTTAACCTCTGGTATTCTGTTGCCAATCCTAAATAAAAATTGGTTGCAACACGGCGCAAAATCCGCTCGCGCAAATGAATTTGCAAGGCGTTTACACGGGCCAGATAATCTGCGTCAGAATCAGGGCCGATACCATAATAAAGCAGTGGAAAATACTGGAACCGTAACCGCCCCAGGGCCATCCATTTATTCTGGTCAGAGAAAAGAGAGTGATTTAGCAGCAGGCCATATTGTTTCTCCAGGGTGTAGAAAGTGTATGCCTTTACTTCGTTTAGCCGGTTGGTGGTGTCGCGGTTGGGGTAAAAAACGTACAAGCCGCTAATGCCCAGTTCCCAGCTGGTTTCGGGCGCGTAAGACAATGCCGGATAAAACAAGAATTGAGGTTTGGTAACGTCGCTGGTGTCGTTTAGCAGGCTGCTTATGTATTGGCGCGCCTTGGTGGTAAGCGGTGTTTGTGCCTGCCCCGGAAAGGGCAAAAGCACAACAAGAATACAGAAAATAAACGCCGCGCTTTTTATATTGAATTTCACAGCAACCAGGGTCTTACTAAAGCTACGATAAAAGTAACCTAAAATTGATTCTATTTTATTACTAAGGTTTTAAATCGACGTGAATTAAAATTCATTTAACATACAAAACCCTCTTAAAAGTGTTTTAAGAGGGTTTTAGGCTGCTTATCATTGAAAACTGATTATAACACCGACCTTCAGAATTTTGCAGTGCAGATAATAGAACCTACACGAAAAGAACTCATTACAAATTATTCAACTATTAACTTTTTATTAACTACGCCCTGCTTTGTGTTGATCTTCAGCAAATAAAGTCCTTTTGGCAGGCTCGTTAGCAAGAGCCTGGTGGTTGTATGTATAAGCTGTTGCCGATGCACCACACGCCCGGTTATATCAAAAACTTCAATGTTTGCTTTTGTGCCAGCGCTAAGATTTACGAAAAATTCTCCGTTAGATGGATTAGGATAAACCTCTGCCTCCATCTCTTCTAAACCTCGCTCAACTGCAGAAACAATTACTGCTAATTCGTTTGACAGACCAGAGCTGCAGTCGCCGTTTGTTACTTTAACCGCATACGTGCCTGTTTCTGTTACAAGATACGTGTTGGAGTTTGCTCCGGAAATCGCGCTGCCATCTTTATACCACTGGTTGCCGATACCGCTGCTTGATGTAAGCATCATACC
The DNA here is from genome assembly GCA_023424725.1 of Bacteroidota bacterium. Lineage (GTDB taxonomy): Bacteria > Bacteroidota > Bacteroidia > Cytophagales > Hymenobacteraceae > JAFADQ01. Next base: position 1,283 of record JAFADQ010000339.1, on the reverse strand, counting down.
ATTTTGCGAAATAACCGGAGTAACAGGAGTTTGCGCAACAGTTACATTTACCGCATTAGAATTGGCGCTGGCACAGCCCCCCGAAATAACAATAACCCTGTAAGACCCATTTTGTGTGGCAGTATAGGCAGAACTTGTCGCTCCTGTAATGGTGGTTCCGTCGCGAAGCCATAAGTAGGTTGCTCCCGGAGCTGCAGAAGTAGCGGTAAGCGTTACGGTTTCGCCGGAGCAAATTCCTGTTGGGTCGTTGGTGGAGATAAAGGGCGCAGCGGGCGCCGGAGTGCTGGTTAAAGAAACAACCGCCGAAGCCGCGCTGCTACACCCGTTGGCCGTTGCTTTTACCGAATAATTTCCTGCTGTACCGGCGGCAAAAATGGCCCCTGTAGCTCCGGCAATGTTGTTGCCATTCAGCATCCATTGGTAGGCGGCGCCGTTGGTAGGGGTTGTGGCAGATAAAGTAACAAAGTTGCCGGCACAAAAGCTGGCCGGCCCGGCTACCGTAATGGCTGGTGTGGCGGGCGTTTGGCTAACTACCACGGTTTTGCTCCAGGAGTTGTTTCCTGCCGAGGTATCTGTGGGCAGGCTTGTGTAGGCAGAAAAAGCATAAGACCCGAGCGCGCTTAAATCTGCGGAGGCAGAAAATGTAAAAGTTGCGGACGTATTAGAAGCCAATGCACCGGCAAAAACCTCGGTTACCGGTGTTCCTCCGTTTACTACATACGAAACCGGAATGTAGCTTTGCGCATCTAACCCATAATTATGAATTGTAACAGTTACAGCTTCCTGAGTTCCAAGTCCGCAGCCCGATTCAGGAGAAGTAATTCCGGTAATTCCCACATCGTTTGCAGAAGGCGTAGCGACAGATCTCAGCGAAATACCCATTACATTAAGCACGCCCGCTGCGCTGGTTTTGACAAAGTGTACACTCTGGATTTGTTTGCCAACATTTGCTGTATTAAGGCTTAACTGATACTGGTAAAGCCGCGGGTTGGTAGCATTATTCTCTATATTATTGTTATTGATATTCACCCGGCTAATTCCCTGAATGGCAAATCCGGAGCCGTTATACCAGTCGGCAACGGTTTGGGTAAATGCCTGCGTGGTGCCATCGGTAAAATTTATGGTGATGTTAACGGCGCTCGTGCCGCTTCCGGAAGTTGCCAGCACAAACACCCGATCGGCGGAAGCGGGCGCGTTAAAAGTTAGTGTACCAGAGCCGGTGCCGCTTATGCGCAACGCGTTATTTCCCGAATAAGAAGCAAGCTGAAAAGTAAGACCGGGAG
>JAFADQ010000331.1 GCA_023424725.1 Bacteroidota bacterium | reverse complement strand
GCTTTACAGCGCTTGTTTTTGGCCTTTGCAGCCTGTTGTTTAGTGAATAACCTGAGTTAGATTATTTATTGCCGTTGAATAAACTCCATAGGAGCGACCTGTTTGTAGTATATGGCTTATCTTGTTACATAAAGCTCCAGCGAAGCGACCTGTAAATTTACTACGTAGAAAAATAACTGGTCGCTCCGCTGGAGTTTTGTGCCTTGTTCCATTAATTTCTGCTACCAACAGGCCGCTCTTCTGGAGCTGATTATCTTACTGCCAGGCCAAAAACATTGTAAATACCCATAGCTATTAATTCAGAGCTACTTTCAGATTAATTATTAATCGAACTTGGGCGAATAGGTAAAAATAAGTACTGCCTGTTGGTTTAGAATAAAGTTGGCTGGTCGGGCTGCTGAACGGCAGAGCCCTCGGGCGGATATTTAATGGTTTCCTTCAGCTCGTTAATATGTTCGGGAGCGAACTCCGGAATTTGCATCTGGTTGGTTTCGCGCCATTCGCGCACCTTTTCTTCTGCTTCTATGGTTTTATCTTTGTTCAGCCCCCTGTCTTTTGCCAGATATAAGGTTTGCGACGGAATGGCAAAGCCAGAGCCGCTGGCATTCACAATATCCATAATCCGTAGAAAAATATCTTCTCTGATCTCGGTAAAATCGTTGAAATCTTTTGCCTTTATATAGGTAAACACTTCCAGATTAAGCGATGAGGCGGCAAACTCGGTAAACCGAACACGGGCCGGAGTAGGATCTACTTTAGAATGGGCGTACAAAAGCGAACGGATCTGAACCAGCAAATACCGCAGCTGGTCTGGGCTGGTTTCGTAGCGAAGGCCGATAATAGTTTGTAGCTTAAACTTTTCGCGGTGCGCGAAGTTTTCTATGCGCTGCGACGAAAAATCGCCGTTAGGAATGGTAACCACCGTGCGGTCCATGGTGCGTATCCGGGTAGAGCGCATACCTATTTGCTCTACCGTGCCGGAGGTTTCGCCTACTTTGCAAAAATCGCCTACGCGTACCGGCTGGTCGGCAATAAGGGTTACGCTGCCTACAAAATTCTCTACTGTTTTTTGCGCCCCCAGGGCAAGCGCCAAACCACCTATACCAAGCGCGGCAATACCGGCGGTAACATCAAACCCAAACGAATCGAGAATGAAGAGTAAGCCAATTACAAAAACCGCAAACTTGGCAATGCGCCGCATAAACAGCACTGCCGATACGCCGGCCATGTTGTTACGAGAAGTTAGCCGGCGCTCAATAAACAAGGTGCTGGTATTAAATAAGCGCCACAACAGCAACGAAAACGCCGCAATACCCACTATAAACGTAACAACGCTAAACTGCTGGCGCACAATTATAGAAATGCCAATTTGCTCGCTAATTGCCACAAATACCCAAATGGCCAGATACAAGCGCACGGGCAGCCCAAAGGCTTTTATTACGCCTTCGGTAGGTTCTGTGCGTGCCTTTTTCCAGAACAATGGAATTGTGCGCAAAATAAGGTTTACCAGCAGGCCCGAGAGCAGATAAGCCGCTACAATTATCAGCAGCATGGCCAGCCAATGGCTAACCGGCACGCCCGCCCATTTAGGGTCTGACAATACTTTGGGCGAAATTTTATCTACCAGATTGATCTTTAACTCGCCTTCTGTAGCCAACGGAATGCGTTGCACGGTTTGCGAAGAGAACAGCCAGATGGGCCCCCGTATAGAATCGGTGGTGCGCTCCAGCATCAGCGCGAAGGTTTCGCTGTTAAGCCTGGCAGAGCCAATGCGCTCCAGGTTTGGGCCCAGGTCGTCGTTTAAATGCCCCTCGGGGTCTTTACTAAGTAAATTATAGGCCATGATGTTGCCGCGCTGGTCCAGGAGTTGCTGCAGGCCACGCGCCAGTTCTGCACGGCTGCGGTTTGTTTGTAAGGTGGTATCTATGCGCAGATAACGGCCTGCCAGGATGTAATTTTGCTTGGCAACGGCATCTATAAAACCAGATACGGTTCCGCGTGGGGTGCGGCGGCCCAGCGAGTCGTCGGGCCAGGCAGGAGTAGGCGCCACTAGGGCGGCAGAATCGGCAGGAGGGGAAGGGGGCGCATCCTGACAGAGCGCCGGATTATAAATCGCGCAAAAAAACAAAAAGCACGCGGTTATTGCTAATAAAAAAGAAAATGAGTGATTTGTATTTCGCATTGTTTCCTGAAGCCGTTTCTGTTAATACTGTTATGGAGTCGCGGCTTGTGTTACAATATTACGCAAACCCAGGTTAGGTGTTAGCGATTTTTTGGTTGATACTAACTAAGCGCAGGTTCACAAACACTACTGTACAAAAAGTAAATAAACACATTAATTATCAACCTGTTGCGCCCTCGTTCGCATCTTGCGAGTGTGGGTTATGGGCGGCATCCTGCCGCTAATAAAGTTATAAAACGGCCAGAGGCCTGTTGTAACTCACACTCGCAAGATGCGAGCGAGGGCGCTAAAACATTGTTTATCAGTTTATTTGATAGCTTTTCGTATAGTAATAGTGGTTCACAATCCGGGCAATAAAACAAAAAGGGTGAGAAGCTTTCGCCGCTCACCCTTTTGCTTTTAAAACCTATTGATTAATAATAGATGTGCTCACCGCTGTTGGTGCGCCAGTCGTTTTCAAAATACTTCGCATCTTCTTCGTTGCGCGGACGAACACCCATAACGATGTTTCCTTCTTTCACGCCAGATTCGTAAACTTTAGCACGCTCTTCTGGAATACCAGAGCCAACAAGCGCGCCAATTAAGCCGCCTGTTAAGCCACCAGCGCCTGCACCAGCAAGACCTGCCGCCAGCGGGCCGGCAATTATAAGGCCAAGGCCAGGAAGCGCTACAGATGTTCCGATAGCTGCTATAGCACCTACAATGCCGCCCAAAGTACCACCAATTGCAGAACCTACGCCTGTACCTTCAAGCGCTTTGTTGCCTAATTCAGTATCGCCGTCGCGGTCTAAATCATTTCCGAAATGACGTTTCTTGGCATCGTCAGACATGATCACATCTATTTCGTCTTTGGTGTAGCCACGGGCTAAAAGTGAATTATAAGCTGCTTCTGCGCTCGAGCGGTCACGGAACATTCCGGTCATTACTCTGCGGTCGGTTGTTGAGTTGTTCATAGTTTGTTAGTTAAGGTTAAGTAAAAAAAATGGCACTGCAGTAAGCAACACCAGCAGTGGCAGATAACGACAAATCGGGTTTAGGGTTGTTATATATAGAAATTAGTTTGTAGCAGGGCAAAAATTGGCCTCAGCAGCTGGTTATCTTAAACTCAAAACAGATTAGATTACACTCTTTCGCCCAGGCGCTTCATGGTAACTTTTAAAGCGCAGGAAATTACACTTTGCAGATGCTGCCAGTTGTCTTTCGTTTCCGGGAATTTCTGATTTATTTCCAGCTCTATTCCGGCATATTTTTCGTCAGGAAAAAGAGTGCGCAAATGGGTAGTAAAACCGTCGGCAGTGCCCAGGTAAGGGTAATTATCTTTAATG
>JAFADQ010000280.1 GCA_023424725.1 Bacteroidota bacterium | reverse complement strand
CATAGAGCAGGAATATTTTCTGGTTGATCGGGCTCTGTACGAAGCCCGCCCTGACCTGGCGCTAACCGGCCGCACCGTTTTCGGACACGCACCCGCCAAAGGCCAGCAGCTGGAAGATCATTATTTTGGATCTATTCCTACGCGCATACACCGTTTCATGATAGATTTCGAGCAGGAAGCGCATAAACTGGGCATTCCGTTGCGTACCCGCCATAACGAAGTAGCTCCCGGACAATTTGAGTGCGCGCCCACTTTCGAGGAAGCTAATTTAGCCGTAGACCACAACCAGTTGCTGATGGATTTGCTGCACCGCACCGCCGAGCGCCATCATTTTAAAGCCCTGTTGCACGAAAAACCGTACCGCAGCGTAAACGGCAGCGGCAAGCACAACAACTGGTCGCTAACAACCGATACGGGCGTAAACCTGTTCTCGCCGGGCCGCCGTCCGAAAGAGAATTTACAGTTTTTAACTTTCTTCATCACCACAATTAAAGCGGTACATCGCTACGCAGATTTAATGCGCGCTTCTATCGCAACGGCCTCTAACGACCACCGTTTGGGAGCCAACGAAGCACCGCCGGCCATTATGTCGGTATTTATCGGTTCGCAATTAGACCAGATTCTGAACGAGCTCGAAGTAAATTCTACCATACAGGTTGATAAGGGCGATAACATGTACCTGAAGCTTGGCATCGATAAAATTCCGCCAATTTTGCTCGATAACACAGATCGTAACCGCACCTCGCCGTTTGCTTTTACGGGCAATAAATTCGAGTTCCGCGCAGTTGGTTCGTCGGCTAACAGTTCTTCTGCTATGGTGGCACTAAATACGGTGGTTGCAGCCCAGCTAAAAGAATTTAAGCGGGAAGTAGACGCGCTGATCGAGAATGGGAAGAAAAAAGAGCTTGCTATTGTTACTACCTTACGCAAATACATTACAGAGTCTAAAGCCATCCGTTTCGAGGGTAACGGCTACTCGCAGGAATGGGAAGAGGAAGCAGCCCGCCGCGGCTTGTCTAACTTTAAAACCACGCCCGAAGCGCTAAACGCGTACATGACCAAAGAGGCGCACGAACTTTTCGTGAACAACGGCATTTTTACCGAAAAGGAGATAGAGGCCCGCTTCGAAATTGTGATGGAGGAATACGTGAAAAAGATCCAGATCGAATCGCGGATCATGGGCGATCTGGCGAATAACCACATTATTCCGGTGGTGGTAAATTACCAAACCAAGCTTGTAGAAAACATTAAAGGCCTGCGCGAAATTGGCCTTGCCGAAGAATACACCGAAACTACCCTGAACACGGTAAAAGCCATTTCGGAGCACCTGCGGATTTTAAAAACCAATGTAGATTCTATGATAGAATCGCGCAAAAAAGCCAATAAAATTGTTAGCGTACGCGACCGCGCATTTGAGTATTGCTTCGAGGTAAAATCGCATTTCGACACCATCCGCCGCAGCGCCGACAAACTGGAACTAATGGTAGATGATAACGATTGGCCGCTGGTGAAGCTACGCGAGCTGATGTTTATGCGGTAAAATCGTATTGCGTAGTGGGTATTGCGTAATGCGACTTTTGATTAAAAAAACCGGCTTCTGGAAACAGGAGCCGGTTTTTTTGTCTGAAGCTTTGATTATGGTGAATTAAATGATTTAGTTGAGCTCAATAATTTAGGCTGTAGTGGACATTTTTTTGCGCGTTACAGCCTAAAATCAATATTTCAAACTTTCATTTCAATCATTTAATTCAGTTTAATCAAAGGTTCAGTCTTACTCGCTTTTATCGCCTACAAAATAGTCTTCAGGCCGCTTAAATAACACGTTAAACGAGGTGAGGCTGCCGTAGCAGCGGGTTATGTATTGCTGAATGTTAACCTTTTCTTCGTCGGTTAAGGCGCTGGCGTTTACGCGTTGCTCCAGAGTGCGCATGCGGTCACGGATCATCACGATTTTGTGAAAGAAACTATCGATAGGGATTTCTTTCGGTTTCAGGTTTTTATCGGCAGGCTGCAGTAGAATTTTACCGCCCACCCATTTTTGGCCCAAGGGCACGGTTTCCTGCACATCCGAGAATTTTTGTAGAATCTGCCGCAGGCTGCGCTCTACTTCGTAAAGGCTTACCAAATCGTCGTCGGGTTCTTCTTCTCTAATTACTGTAAGGCCTGCAAAGCGGTGCGCTATTTCTTTAGGTTCGTGGTTTACAAAACTGATTAAATAAGTGGCAGATTTTACATTTACCACCACGCCTTCGCCATATTCGGGATGCTGAATAACCGATCCGATTCCGAGAATTTTATCTGTCATAGTTTAATTTTTTGATCGGCAATGATACGCAATACCGCACGTATTTGCAGCTGTTTTTATTAAAAGCCAGGCTGCGAGGGGCAAAAAATAGTCTGTTTCAAACCAAAAAATTACCGGCAAGGCTCCGGTTGTGTCACAGAAAAATCGTAGTTTGCAGCTCTGTTATCATCAGTAAGTAGTTTTTATGTCAACTCAACCAAATCAGAATCAAAACCAAACTCAGGTAGCCGTTACTTCTGTTAAAGTAGCGTCTTTCGAAATTAACGAAGAAAAAATGCCTGCCCAGGGCGAAAACTTCCAGATCAGCTTCGACCTTCAGCATCAGATAAACCTCGATCAGAAACAATACGGCCTATTATTAACCGTAAATTACTGGCATACAGAGCAAGCCAACTCGGCGCTTAAAATTCAGGTGCAGAATGGTTTCTCGGTTAGTAACCTGGAAGATTTCGTGAAGAAAGAGGCAAATAACGATATGCAGGTAAATATGCCGCAGCAACTTATGGCCATGATGCTGGATATTTCTATGCACCACAGCCGCGCGCTTATTGCCGATTATACAACCAACACAAAGCTGGAAAACAGTTACTTGCCGCTTATAAACCCAATGGAAATGCTGCAGCAAATGCAGCCACAGCAACAAGCATAATTAAATAAATGAGTAACGAAGATAGCCTCCGGAAGCGGAGGCTATTTTTTTTGCCTTTTTGAAGAGTAAAAATTAAATGCAACTTGAATATATAATTATTATATATTTTACACTGTAAATAATGCAATAAAATTAATCTTTACATCTATTTTGTCGTAAATAAAATCCTTTCCGGCGAATTGGTAAGTAGCTGGTTTACGAAACTGACTAGAACGATGAAAACGTATATACTAAACCCATCAGAATTTATTGTTAAACACCGAACGAAAATGGGGCGCCGATGGCTTTTAAGGCTTATAATGCCCGTGATGCTACTGTTTGCCTTTTCAGGCTGCACTACAGAAAATATAGCACCCGCCACCGAAAGCCAAACAGCACCGCCATACAATGTTCGGTTATCAGAACAGGGAGATATTATTATGGATGCCTCGGCAAGTTACGACCCTGCCATTTATACCGCCGAAATTGAGTTAGTAGATGCTGAGTGCATTCGTACTATATATCCTGGCATTGTTTTCAGGTTTACAAACAGCCCGGCCGATAATGGGATTTACTTACTTCCGTACGAAACCATGGTAGACAAGAATCTTGAATTAGGCCAAATTTTAAAAGTATCTTACCAGATTATACCAGGCAATAACCGGTTTAACACCGACGGCGAAGTTGTATGCTTAGGTGTTCCCGGCGATTTTGATGGCGGCTATACAACCCGGATATTATCTCTTACCGAATAATTAAGCTCTTTAAAAAATTACTCTAAGCCCTGCCCATCAGCAGGGCTTTTTTGTTTTAAATGCTGTTTTAATTTTTTGGTTGTGCTGTACTGGCCGTTTTTTTGGCTGTTGCAGGTTGCGGAAAGAAAAAATTGTAGGGAATTTGCAACGTTTGTAAATTTTCTCTGGTCTATACATGCAAACTTTAGAAGTGCTGCAGCTAATAAGGTGAGACCTAAAACACAACAACACTATTTTACACAATCATGAAATTTAATTTGTTAAAACCATTTAAAAATATTGCCGCCGGAAAGCTTTTGGCGGTAGTATTTGCAGCCGTTTCCTCAATGGCTATGTTTAGCTGTACGAAAGACGATGTAACGCCAACAATCTGGCCCGAACCTGTAATTTGCCCGCCACACGATTCTACATCTCACTGCACTCCTGATACTTATGTAACCGTTCGATTTACCGGTTGCGGGGTAGGAGTTTATGGCGCGTACTGGTTACAGCTCGATAACGGCGATTACCTTCAACCCTGGTCATCTGATGTGATTTTTACGCCGCAAGATGGGCAGCGGCTGAAAATTAATTACCAGGAGGTTACCCGCGATAGCCGTTTCGACTCTGTAATTGTGTGCCAGGCGCTGGTTCCTACGCCCACGGCCGCAATACATGTAGCCTGTTTGCGGCAGGTGCAAAGCCCGCCCTCTAACCAATGCTCTGTACTGGTTACTGCCGATGATATGCTGTGCGGTTTCGGTGTTTGGGGCGAAATGTATTTTAAACTAGCCGACGGAACCCACCTGCAACCATGGGAAAGTTTAGTAAACATGCCAGCGCCACAGCACGGCCAGCAATATAAAATTGGGTATGAGCTAATGCAGCCCGATAACCGATACGATTCTGTTTATGTTTGCCTTGCCATTCCAGACGGAGTTATATCTATTAGCCCTGCCAGAATTACCTGTGTTGAGCTTGTTACCGGTTTACATTAAAAACCTTTTAGCTGGTTAACGTAATTTGCCGGCAATTAAAATTGCTTGGCTATCTCAGCAAAGAGGTAGTAAGTATATGGACACATTTATATTAAACTAACCGTTGCCAGCGTCAGTGTCCTCACTGACGCTTTAGGTGCACGTCAGTGAGGACACTGACGTGGGCAGACTTTGGTATTTTAGTTAAAGTAAATATGTCCAGATACTTAATTAGAAATAGCTCTTCCTGCGCGAAGGGCTATTTTTTTGTTGCTACAGCTTTCTCTAATACTTTTAGCGCTACCGGCCTAATTGCCTTTTCCCACTCGGTGTAACCTTTGGCAGATGGGTGCAAACCGTCCCAGGTGTATAGCGCAGGATTGGGGCCAAGCTGTTGGGTTAGCGAATGCAGATCTACCAATTCTAAATTCCTGGCACTGGCTTGCTCTTCTATAAAATCGTTAAATGCTTTTAGGTAAGGCTCTATGTGCAATTGGCCGCTGTATTTACGGGCGGCAGGAGTAAAGGCAAAATCGGGCAGGTTAAGCAAAAACAGCTGGTCGGGCTGCGGTAGCTTTTTCTGCATCCGGTCTAATATTTCAGAATAATTTCGTTTAAAAACCTTCAGATCTACGCCTTTGGCCATGTCGTTGGCGCCTATCAACAGCGAACCGAAATTTACATCAAGGCTTTCGAAAACGGGTACTTCATGATCGAGTGTTAATTGGCTGGTCCAGCCAGAGCGGGCAGGATTATCGAGCAGCGTTATATCCAGTCCCAGTTTTTTGAGCTGATGTACCAACAGATCTGGCCAGCTCTGGCCCTTGCCCGCACCGTGGCCAATGGTTAAAGAATTGCCCAAAGGCACAAACCTGATGCTGTATTTTTTTATATCTTCCGATAAATTCATATAAAAATTTATATATATTTATTAGAATATGTTTTGTGACATTAATTAATAAAGTTTTATATATTACGGCAGAATTAGGAAGTTTATAGAAAGGATGAAAAAAATAACTAATATTTTTTATATATAGAAAACTTCAAATTACATTATTCCGTTATTAATTCTTTGCAGGAAAATTAGCCCCTTTGGCTTTTGCCCGGAAAAGAAAACGCCGGTTTTGCAGAGCCTGCCAAAAATTGTGAGTAGTTATTTTTCACCTTCTATACTTTTATCGATTATGAACCACTACAAAACACCGGAATCAGCTCTTGCAGACCTACAGAAGCGAGGGTTTGTGTACGATTTTAGCTTAAACGGAAGCTGTATAGAATGTGAAGAGGCTTTTACTACGCTGCAACCCGGTGAGTTTAACGTGGCCGAGATTCATAAATTCGATAGCGCAGGCAGCCCTAAAAATTGCACTATAGTGTATGCAATAGATTCTTCTAAAGGCATTAAGGGAATTGTGCTGGAGCCTTTAAACAGCCGTCAGGCCGAATTTCTGGAGCAGAATTTACTGGTGCACAGTAACTAAAACAACTGTGTGTTTGGGCTGCAACAGCCATTTTTTTGGCCGTCGCAGGGTATTTCTCTTTCTTTAGAAAGTAATATTGCTATTGTTTTAGCGCTGGAATTTGTGCGCCGTTTTGGTTTAAAAAAACCGTTTGAATAGGGAATGGCACCACTATGCCCTGCTCTTTAAACGCTTCCTGAATATTGCGGATTCCATCGCTTTGCGCACGCAGGAAATCTGTTTGCTTGTTGGTGAATACTATCCAGTAGCGGGCCTCGAAAGAGATGGAGCTGGTGCCGTATTCTTTGTAAAAAAATTCTATTTCCCGGGTTTTATCCAGGTACTCTATTTTTTGTATCGCTTCTTTTACTGTGCTTTCTACTTTGTTCAGGTTTTCGGTAAACCGCACATTTATAACAATATCTATGCGGCGCTTGCCGTAGGTACTGTAATTGGTAATAGCATTCTGAAACAACTGTTTATTAGGAATTACCACAAACTGCCCCTGCTCTGTTCTGATGATGGAGTTGTAGAGGTTCATGCTGTCTACAGTGCCAATAGTTTGTCCGGATTGAATAAAATCGCCGGGGAAGAAGGGTTTTTTAACGGCAATTAAAATGCCCGACATAAAATTTGCCGCTATATCCTGAAAGGCAAAGCCCAGCACCAAACCTATAATACCCGCACCGGCAAGCAACGAGGTAACCGTTTTGTCTAGGTTAAGCACGCCCAGCGCCACGAAAATTCCCACCAGCAAAATGGTGAAATAAATAGACGACCCAATGAGCCTGTTAATGGCGAAATTGCTGGAAATGCGCCCCAGAAGAGTAATGGTAACTCTTGTAATAGTGCGCGCCGTAATCATAAAAACTGCCAGCATAAGTATGGCAACAATAAAATTCGGCAGCATTTCTATCAGGTCGTGCATCCATTTTTGCAGCTTATAAGAAATAAGGCTGTAGGCTTTGTGCACGCCGTCTTCTAATTCATTCATTATTACTTTTACCGTATTAATCAGGATAAAAATCCGGAAGCAGAGTGTTGGGCGCCGGCCCGGTCCGGAACTCCAAATTTAGCCAGTATTTTCGCGGAAAAGAAACCAAATGCAGGGGCGCTACTGTTGGCAGAGAGCATAATTTGCCGTACATTTGTGCCGCAAAAAGGGTTAGCAAAGCTATTTTGTTTGTTAATTTTGGTTGCCAGCCGCGCACGTGGTGAAATTGGTAGACACGCCATCTTGAGGGGGTGGTGCCTTCTGGGCATGGGAGTTCGAGTCTCCCCGCGCGCACATAAAATTGAGCCCTGCAGCAATGCGGGGCTTTTTTATTACCTTTAATTTTAACCAGATCCGGAAAATATAATACGTGAACTTTACCTTACTTGTAATTGGGAAAACAGACGACGACTGGCTGCAAAAAGGCATTGATATTTACGCAAACCGGCTTTCGCATTACATTAATTTCGATTTACAGGTTATACAGTCGTTAAAAAACGTGAAAAACCTGCCGGGCCCGGTGCTGAAACAAAAAGAAGGCGATCTTATTCTGGCTAAACTTCACCCATCGGACTTTGTGGTATTGCTGGATGATAAAGGAAAGCACTTTACATCTGTTGAGTTTGCCGGGCAAATACAAAATTATTTAAACGCGGGCCACAAACGGGTTGTATTTATTGTGGGCGGCGCGCTTGGCTTTTCAGACGAGGTGTATAACCGCGCCAACGCAAAACTCTCTTTATCTAAAATGACACTCTCGCACCAAATGGTGAGGGTGTTTTTTACCGAGCAACTCTACCGCGCATTTACCATTCTGAAAGGCGAAAAATACCACCACGAGTAATAGTTAAATAAGCTGCGGCGGCCAAAAACAAGGGCGTAACAGGTAAAATTTACTCAACGTATAGCTCCGGCAAATCTGCAGGAACCACCAGCAACACTTTTTCGCGCTCTACCACCACCTCGCCATCGGCGGCGCCTTTGCGTTTGCGCACGTACTTTTTAGGGGTGTAAGAAACCGGGCAAAGCGAATCGTTTTTTCTTTTAGAGTGCCAGGCAGCCAGTTGGGCAGCTGCTTCCAGCACGGGTTGCGGAAATGGCTTGCCGGCTTTGTGCCGCAACACCACATGCGATCCGGCTACGTCTTTTGCATGCAGCCACAAATCGTCTTTGTGAGCGAATTTTTGGGTAAGTATATCGTTGTTTTTTGCGCTGCGGCCCACCCAAATCTCAAAATCCATTATCCGGTAAACTTTAAACGGAACCTGGGTTTTGGGCTCTACTGCCACCTTAATTGACCCTTCCAGCCTCTGTACAAAGGTTTTCAGTGTTTTAAGATCGGTAATTTTTTCCAGTTCGCTCACTGTTTCCTGTAGTTGCAGCGCAATTATCTCTTTGGCGTTTATGGCCGCTGTAAGCCTGCTAATTTGCACGGGCTGCTGTTTGGCTTTCCGGTAATAACGCTCGGCCAGTTTCTGTGGAGTTTCGTTTAGCTTTAGCTTAATTTTTATTTCTTTACCGGTATAAAAATTAAACAAGGTGGCCTCGGTTGCTTTTGCCGGAATCTGGTGCAGATTGGCCATAATTACATCTGCCAGTTGCGAATAGCTTTTGCCAAATTTCAGCTCGTGCAGTTGCTCCTCGTTTTTGTTGATAAACTGCAACGATTGCTGCAACGATTTGCTAAGTTTCTGGTACCATTTCTGGTATAATTCCTGAAAGCCGCTACGGCTAAGGTAAGTTCGGGTAAATTGGTTAGCGGCCTCCAGCGGATCGGTAAATTCTGCAAGTGTTTTGCCAACCGGCAACAAACTAAGCTTAACCACATTGTTTAATTCTACCATGCGGTAGAGGGGGGGCTGCTCCAGAGTATTAAGCGTAGCAGATAAAATCTCCCACTGGGTTTTCTTGTCTGCTGCACTAAAATTCTGGCCTTCCAGGTGGTGAATAACCACAT
>JAFADQ010000247.1 GCA_023424725.1 Bacteroidota bacterium | reverse complement strand
TAAAGACATGACCGTAGGCGCTAACAAACCTTTCCGTGATATTGCACTCGGTTTGGCAGCGCAAGGCGTTGCTACCGTTCGCTACGATAACCGCACACAAGTTTACGGCACCGAAATTTTCGATAAAATACCAGATTTCACAGTACAGCAAGAAGTAGTAGACGATGCCGTAGCCGCCATACGCTTTGCCTCAAAACTACCCGGGATAAACAGCCAAAAGCTTTTTGTGCTGGGCCATGGCTACGGCGGAATAATGGCGCCGCGAATCGCGCAATCTGCTCCCGAGCTAAACGGAATTATTTTGATGGCCACGCCCGTAAGACCCGTGCAGGACTACCTTCTGGAAAGGAAAGAATACGAATATTCGCTGGCCAAATACCGCAAACCCGGCGATGCAGCCGCTTTAAATAACCTTCGGCTACAAGTGGGCAATGTAAGAAGCTTTACTCTTTCTACAAATATGCCTTCTGATAGCCTGCCAATGGGGCTTCCGGCATCTTATTGGCTCGATTTGCGCGAATATAACCAGGGCTATGTGGCCCGCTCGCTTCCGCAGCGCATTATGGTGCTGCACCCCGAGCGCGATTACCAGGTTACGCTTCAGGATCTGGAAATGTGGCAGCGAAGCCTGCACCACCGCGGCACGCAATACACGCCGGTATTATATTCTAACCTGAACCATTTAATGCAGGAGGGCAAAGCCGGCAGCACACCCGCCGAGTTTCAGCAGCCTAACAATGTGCCCATGTACCTTATCCGGAACATCTCTACCTGGGTACGGTTCGGATTGTAATTCGCCGCGTTATGAAGCCTGACTGGAGTAAAGTTTTGTACGTAACGGGTGGTTTACTGGCCGCCGCAGGTTTGCTGCTTAAATTAGCCAAACAGCCACATTGGGAAATCGTACTGATTTTTGCCGCGGCCGCTCTGGCCTGCAACATAGTTCTGGATCAGTTCAGGCAAAGGCAGTAGAGAAATTGCCCTGCCATGACCATTTTTTTGGCCGCTACAGCCTAACATTCAATTAAATATTAAAACGTTTTATAGCAATTAATGTATTAACTGGCGGCCTTTAAAAACTGTTTTACATCATATAGCCACTCTTCTCTATACTTATTCAGGTAATTTTCATGCCCAGCTTCTTTATAAACTTTTAGTTTTTTCTTTCCGGCCAGGTTTGCAAAAATCTCGTCAATTTCTTCCTGACTTACTTTTTCATCTTCCGCTCCATAAAGTAAAAGTGTAGGCTGAAAGATTTTCTTTGCGTATTGGGAGGGATTATGGCCGAAAGCCCAAAAACCGTTTTGAACTCCGCCCCAAAAAACCAGAAGTGCTGCCATAGGAAATGTTGGCGCGTTCATCATCTTAAACCGCGCGCAAACAGTCTTATACATCGAGCCAAACGGACATTCAATTATTACCCCTTTAGGATTAATATTATAATCGCTGATTGACTTCATAATAGCAACGGCACCCATCGAAGTTCCGAACAGGTAAATATTCTTTTCTCCGGTGCTTGCCAGATAATCAAAGCAAGTTTTCACTTGTTTTGCTTCTAAAAACCCAATTGTAGTTTGGTTTCCTTCTGAGCCACCGGAACCCATAAAGTCGATTAGAAAAGTATTGTATCCTAGTTCTCTGAAAATAGTTGCTTTGTCAAGCATCGAAGACTTTTCTCCGCTAAACCCATGAAACAAGATAACGGTACCCTTTGAGCTATCTGCATTAATTATCCAACCTTCAATTTCTCTGTTACTATTAAGTTTAATTGTGCGGTAGGTAGTTGATGGAAACGTTTTGTTTTCAGGCCTCGGATTGCTTACACCTAACAGCAAAGTTTTTAATTTTTGTTGAGGAGCAAGTGTATCGGGTGCTTTCGTTTTTTCTAATTTATTGTTAGAAAAATGAGTGAATTTATAAGAATGAAAAATGGCTACAACATTTAATAAAACAACGAGTGCTATCAAAAACCAAATGCATCTTTTCCCCCACATTCTTGTTTCTTTCAACACGTTATTTTAAGTACATCAAAGTGTGTTGTAAAAGCCCAAACGCTAAGTTTAGAAATTCAAAAGCTGCCGTGGCCATTTTTTTGGCCGTTGCAGCCTAAAACTCCAGCTCTACAACCGGCTCGGGATAATCTTCGCCAATTCTAACGCCATATAATTCCTGCTCGGTTTTGTTTAGCAACCAAGGCTCGTGCACTTTAGCGGCAGGCACATGTTCCAGTTCGGGCAGCCAGTGCTTTACATAAGCGCCATCGGGGTCAAGGGCTTTTGCCTGGTCGAGCACGTTAATGTGGCGATCGGGGTTGTTGGCTACGCCGGCCACGTAATTCCAGTTGCCGTAGTTGCTGGCCACATCAAAATCTATCAGCCGCGATTCGAAATACTCGGCTCCCATCAGCCAGTTTATGTGCAGGTCGTTTACCAGAAAGCTGGCCACTGTTTGCCTGCCCCTGAAACTGATAAAGCCGGTAGCGTTAAGCTCTTTTATGTTGGCATCTATAAACGGAATGCCGGTGCGGCCCTTTTTCCAGTCTTTAAATTTCTCCAGGTCTTCGGGCTGGTGCTTGTCGCGGCCTTTTATGCCTTCTTCCTGAAACAGCCTTGTGCCATACTTAAGCGCAATAAACCGGAAAAAATCGCGGCCTAACAACTCCTGAATAACCCAGGCAGTGCTTTCGTTGGCCACTCTTTCCAGCTCGTAATCGCGCACCTGCCAGTAAACAAACCTCGGCGATAAAGACCCGTTAGATAACCAGGGCGATATTTTAGACGAATAGTTAGAACCCAGCAAGCCGTTACGCGTGTTTTTGCAGCAGCTTACCAAATCGCGCTCCCAAATAAACTCTTCTACCCGGATTAATCCTTCGTGCTCGCCGCCCTTAAAGCTCAGCACGGCGCGTTTATCGGCTGGTTTATCCGGAAAACCCAGGCGCGGCAAAGTAGGTATTTCGCCTTCCGGAATGCGCGAAACCGCGGCCAAGCGTTGCGGCGCGGGCAAGGCTTTTCGCACAGGCGCAACCGTTAATACCTGCTTTTTAAACTCCGTAAACGTGCCGGGCATATCGTCTATGCTAAAAGGCAGGTCTTCGGGCTGAAAAAGCGTATTTCCCCAAAACGGATGAGGTGTAATTCCTTCTTCTTTTAGCCGCTGGTTTAGCGCGTCTTCAACGTCTATTTCGTCGTGGGCCAGCTTGCGGGTATAGTATACATCGGTGGCGTTCAGCTCCTGTGCCAGCTCAAGCAGCACCTCTTCGGGCCGCCCCATCCTTATAATAAGGTTAGAACCTATTTTCTGCAGGGAAACACGCAGATCGGCCAGGCTCTCGAGGAGGAATTTGGTACGGAAACGGCCGGTTTTCTGTAAACTAAACGTAGTAATACCAAACTGGCGCGGATCGAAACAATACACCGGCACTACATGCTGCGTGGCCTGCGCGGCTTTATACAAAGCCTCGTTGTCGTGCAGCCGGAGGTCGTTCCGGAACCAAAAAATGACAGGTCGTTGTGCCATAGCTAATTAGAGGCTGCGAAGGTACGCATTGTTCGGCACATGGCATACGCACAGGTGCCGGCAAAATACAATATTTAGGTTAGTTTTAGATTATAACACCTTTAAAACCGGGCTTCGCAGGGTAAGGTCTACGATGATAAACTTTAATACTCTGCAATTAATTCCAGCAGCGGCAAATCTAAATATCAGCATACACACCCAGCTTTTTTATCAATTTACGCTTTACTTACAAACCAACGCACAATGTATTAAATTGCAAAACCAAATTTATTAGCCGATGTTGATGAACAAGCACATATATTATTTGTTTTTGGTTGCCGCCGCCCTGTTTTTTGGCGCCTGCAGCCCCGAACCCGAGCCAGAACCGCGCCCGCCTTTAGCCGATAACAGCGCTATTTTACCTTTCCTGCAGCAACACCGGCCCCAGCGCCAGCAGTTTGTAGTAGACGCGCAAAACCCAGGCACCATAACAGGCAGCAACGGCACACAGGTAATTTTTGGGCCGCAGGCATTTACCCGGCCCGATGGCAGCGCCGTAACCGGGCAGGTGCAACTGGAAATGATAGAAATTTATGACCGTGGCGACATGATTCTGGCCCAAATGCCGCCTGTTTTTAATGGCCGCCTTTTAGTTACCGCCGGCGAAATTTATCTGAACGCAAAGCAGCAAGGCACCACGCTTCGGGTAACAAACAGCAGAATGCAACTACCGCAAAAAGACACCATACCAAGCGCCAGCCCTAAAGAATTATTTTCTGGCCGGGGCGCAAACGGCACCTGGCAGCGCCCCGCCGCCGGCGATACTGTATTAGTAGATTATATAACCGCCGACTCGGCCGCCAGCGGAATTGCGTATTACGAAGTAAGCTTTACCAACGACACCATTGGCTGGATTAACGTTGCCCACGTAAACCAAACCGCCACCGCACGGGCAGTAAACGGCATTTTAGAAGGCCTCGAAACCTACCACGGCTTTGTAGTTTATTGCGTGTATGGAGGCGGCGTTAGAGCGGTTAGCCCTTTTTCGGTGCACCAAAACGGCCAGATTTACAGCACAATCTCATTACCCGATCTAATTCCGGTAACGCTGGTAGCCATTGGCAAACAAAACGATAAGTTTTATTACGGCGAAGCGAAATTTGAATCGGGGCCTGCAGAAATCTACCACCATATTCCGGTAGCCGAAATTCCGGAGCCAGACCTGGTTGCGAAGTTAGACAGCCTTTAAGGGGCAAAAAAATGGCCGTGGCAGGATAAATGCAGCGGCCATTTTTTATTTCAGGAGGCTATTAAGGCATTTTGCTCTTGCTGCCGGTAACATATTGGTAGCCAAATAAAACACAAAGTTAAAACCAAGTTTCTGGCGCAAGGATCTCCTTGTGATGTCCGAAGGACAAGGTGCAGCGGTAGTTTGCCTCCAGCAAAAGAAAACCCTTGCGCAAGCGGCGTCTCGGGATAATAATTTAAGAAAGTGATGAAGCTTTTGCCGACGAGGTCCTTCACTATCGTTCAGGATGACACCGCCTGGTAGAAGCAGTGCAACTATTTTCAACGAGTATTATGAAGCCTGATGGAGTGGTGAGGATAATATCTCGTGACCGAAACCGCAGAGAAATCGTGTTCCTCTTTTAATCTCTAGATCGTATTCAACAACCAAACCTTTTAGGCCAGCAGGTTTTCTATATCTTCTCTGGTGAGGTTTTTAATCACGCTTTCGTCTACCGAAATAAGGTCGCTTACCAGTTGCAGCTTGCGGTTTTGCAGGGCAAGTATCTTCTCCTCTACTGTGTTTTTGGTGATGAATTTATAGGTAAATACCGTTTTGTCCTGCCCAATGCGATGCGCTCTGTCTATTGCCTGGGCCTCTACGGCGGGGTTCCACCAGGGGTCTAAAATAAACACATAATCGGCGGCGGTAAGGTTAAGGCCCACGCCACCGGCCTTTAGCGAGATCAGGAAAACCCGGATGCTTTCGTCGGTCTGAAATTTATTTACCTGGCCCTGGCGGTCGGTGGTGTTGCCATCCAGGTAAGTGTAGGTAATTCCGCGCTCGTCTAGCTGGGCTTTTACAATATCGAGGTGGCGCACAAACTGCGAAAAAATAAGCACCTTGTGGTTTTCTTGTATGGCATTGCGGGCCATGCGCATTATTTCTTTCAGCTTGCCCGAGTCGTGTTCGTACTCCTCGTTGGCCATGCGGGGGTGGTTAGCGATCTGGCGCAGCTTCATTAGCCCCTGCAAGAGCATAAAATGGTGGTTGGGCTTCTTTTTATCTTCTATCTGCTGCAGAATTTTGTTGCGGTAGTAGCTCTTGGTTTCTTCGTATTCGTGCTCCTGCTCCTCGGTCATGAGGCAGTAATGTATCTGTTCAATTTTCTCGGGCAATTCGGTGGCTACCTGGCTTTTCTGGCGCCGCAAAATAAACGGCTTAATTAACGAGTGCAGCTTTTTGGTTTTCTGCTCGTCTTTAAACTTCTCTACCGGTTTCAGAAACTCTTTCCGGAAAAACGATTCGGAACCCAGCAAACCAGGGTTTATAAACGACATCTGGCTCCACAGATCCATGGTGCTGTTCTCTACAGGCGTACCCGTAAGAATTAAGCGGTGCTTGCTTTTTAACTGCCGCACCGAAACCGAGGTGTTGCTGGATGGGTTTTTTATGGCCTGCGACTCGTCCAGAATTATATAATCGAAGTAGTACTTTTTCAGCAATTCCACATCCAGGCGCACAATGCCATAAGAGGTCAGCACCAGATCGTATTTGGCGAAGCGGGCAATATCTTTATCGCGGTAGGTGCCGGTATACACCAAAACACGCAGCCTGGGCGCGAATTTTTCTATCTCGGCTTGCCAGTTATACACCAGCGAGGTAGGCATTACCAGCAGCGATGCCGCTCCTGCGCCGTTTTCTTTGCGCTGCTGCAGCATGGCCAGTGTTTGCACGGTTTTGCCAAGTCCCATATCGTCGGCCAAACACCCGCCAAACCGATATTCTCTCAAAAACTGCATCCAGTTATAACCGGCTTTTTGGTAAGACCGTAGCGTGCCGTTAAAGTCGCCGGGCAGGTCGCGCTCTTCTATTTCTTCAAACTCGCGCAGCTTCTCCAGTTTGCGCGACATGGTTACAGTAGCCAAATTGCCGGCCTGCAGGTCTTTTACCAGCGCGAGGTGGTGCTTTTTAAGGGTAAGGTTTTGCTCGCCGTCGGTAAAGGCAAACAGCTCTATATATTGAGTAAACCACTCTTCCGGAATAATAGCAATTTGTCCGTTTGGCAGCCTGAACTCGTTTTTGCGTTGCAGAATATAGGGCTTCAGCTTAATAAACGGAATCTCGAATGGGCCAAACCGCACAATGCCGTGCACATCAAACCAATCATTGCTTTCGGTTACTTCCAGGTTAAGACTGGCTTCGCCGATAAAGAAATTCTTCTCGCCTTCGGTGCCCTGCTTTATTTTAAAACCCAGCTCTTCCAGCTCCTGCACATTGTTGTTTAGCCAGGTAAAGGCGCTGGCTTTATCGAGCAATGCTTTTCCGTTTTTTACTTCCAGCGAGCGGCTGCTAAGTTCTTTCAGATAGTTTTTTTCGTTGTCGATATTGCGGATCAGGCGATGGAAAATATACGAGTCGGTGGTTTTTTCCACTTTCACGCTCACCCGCTTTACCGGGGTTTCCATAACCTGGTAGCCTCCGTAACGGAAACTAAGATCGAACAAAATTTTGCCCTGCTGCTCGCTATCTTTAGAATGGCCGTTGGCATAGCTGTGAGTGCCAGTTCCGGTGCCGTTAGCGAAGATCGCGAGCTGCTGTTCTTGCTGCGCCGAGATCTCCGAAAAAGTAAGAAAAGGCATTGGCTCGTGGCGCTCCGATTTTATATCGAAGCCTTTGGCGTGCACATCGAACTGTTCTACCAGCGGCGCCACAAATTTGCGGAAGTAAGAATCTTCTACTTTGCGCGGAATAATGATGAATTTTTTGGTAAGAAAAGGCTGTAGCTTTTTGCCGTCTACATCTTTCTCGAAACTATAAATGGTATCGTCCAGCAAAAGCCAGGCAGGCTGCTTACACACCAGCACACCGTTTTTGTACTGAAACTCCAGCTTTTGGCCCTGGTATTTAATGGTGGGGAAATAATGCGTATTTTCTGCATTGCGCATAAAATGAAAAAGCACGCTGGCTTTTTCGGGGGCAATGTAAATCTGTTTCCAGGCGGGCTCGCCGTCTTTGCCCATTATAAACACCTGCTTGCCTTGCAACAGCGGCATTATACGGGCCATACGGCTTTGTATGTAATTGCCGATATTTTCCTGCAGGTTTTTGTCGCCTTTTTCAGGATCGTAGTTTTTCAGGAAGAAATCGGCGGGGGTAAGCTTTTTGGTGCAGAATTGCTTTAGCACCTGATCTTGCTGAATAGCATCTATAAGCGAAATAAGCTTAAAATCGGCTTCGTTAAGGCCTGCGGCAAACTCGTCGGCGTTTTTGGCCGAGATATTCTGATGCTGAAGGGTAAACTCGTTTTTCGCATTTAGCTGAATTACGAACGACTCAAATAGATAGCCCAGGTACTCGTGCTCGAAGAGTGAGTAAACAATCTGAAAAGGCTGATTGCACGAGACTTGCATACAAAAAACTATTAACCGACATGCAAGATAGTGCTTTTAGATGGAATAAAGCGGCTATAAAAAAGAAATTTTATAAAAGAAGAACCAGTAATAGTAAGTATGGGGCTATATTAAACCTGGCCTTTACATTTAATCAACCAGTATTAGTAGCGAAATAACTTGGCTAATTCGCCCAAACTGTTTTAACAAACACTGCATTCCCGAATTCCTCGCCGTTTATTTCGGTATTTCCGGTAACACCTCCCAAATATCCAATTGTTTTGCAGTTTTCATCTATTACTTCTGATGACATATCGGCGCCACACATGCCGGGGTTGAGTGTGTATACAAGGTGGCCCTGAAATGTGTATTGATTAACAGTCGCACCAGAGTGACAAGCATACACTGACTCGAAAGTGGCAATAGCGGGTATAAGGCAAGGTGGAAACGGTGCCTCAGCATTACTATCGTCTTTATTACAGGCGGCCAAAGAAATAGCCATAAACAAAAGCGGTAAGGCAGAAAAGTTTCGCATCTTAAAGAGAGTTACAGCTATTAAACAGGTACAGAGTTACTTTTTTACTTCAGCTCCCTGAATTCATCTTTCCCCTCTACCCGCTCAAGCTCGGTACCGATGGGCTTATCCAGGTAATTAATAATGGCCGGGTCGTAATTGGCGATGGTGTTCAGTTCGTAAATGCCGGAATTTTCCGGGTCGTCTACATATTCCTGATCTTCGGTGCCGGAAAAAATGCGCCAGCCGCTGTCTGCTTCGTCGTCTTCGTCGGGCTCTTCGCGGTACATAAAGCCTACGGGCAGCCCATCTACCGTTATTTTATCCGTGGCGATGCAAAATCCTTTAAAAGGTATGAGCTCTTTTATCTCGTGGGCAGCGAGTTTGTATTCTTTAAAATCCATAGAGCAAAGTACGTTTTTTCTGCTGATATCGATGCTGCTCAATCTGGCAAAACATTATAAACAAAAACCACAAAATATAACAAAACCTTGTTGTGTCGTAACAGCATCAAAATTGGCCTTTGCAGCTTTCTATCGGCATAATGGCTATTCAAAGCAATCTTCTATATAAAAATTATTTAGAAAACAAAACAAAAAGTGAAAAATGGGGTATAAAAGGGCAAAAATGACTACAAATTTCTTAATCTGGAAATCTTATGAGGTAAAGTTTTGATCGAAGGATAAGCCTTGAAGTAGTTTTTGTTAGGCTTTAAAATACAATCGGATGGGAAAGATATATTTTTACGGGCTGGCAAGCATTGTATTATTCCTATATACTTCAACTCTTACCAGGGCGCAAAACGATTTTGCCTGGGCTATAGCCCAAGGCGGCTCATTCTCTGATATTGGCAACGACATAGCAGCAGATTCTCTGGGAAATACTTATGTAACAGGTTTATTTACTGGTTCTGCAACTTTCGGCACTACCCTGCTTACATCTGCAGGCGGCGACGATCAGGATATTTTTGTAGCCAAATACGACCCGGATGGCAATTTGCTTTGGGTGCAGCAAGCCGGAAGCCCCAATAATGATGCGGGTAACAGTATTGCTGTAGATAATTTCGGCAATGTATTTGTAACCGGCCGCTTTATGGGTACCGCAACTTTTGGCACTACACAGGTAACCAGTACAGAAATCACTTATGATGGTATAGACTATTACCCCACTGATGATATTTTTATCGCTAAGTATTCTAACTCTGGAACTCTTTTGTGGGTAGAAACAGCGGGCGGAACCGGACAGGACGAAGGGCTTGGAATAGATACGGATGGAGCCGGAAACAGCTTTATTACCGGCTATTTCTCTGAAACTGCTACCTTCGGAACTGCTCCGGCGATAACCAGCAACGGGGGCGACGATGTATTTATAGCAAAATACGACCCACAAGGCAATGCAATATGGGCAGTGGGCGACGGCGGCCCCGGTTTTGAGCGAGGCCACGCCATCGCTACGGACCTTGCCGGCGGAAGCCACGTTACCGGTAGTTTCTCCGGTACCGCGACTTTTGGCGGAACTGTCCCGATCACCAGTATTAACAACAACTTTTTCGGTTTTCCTTCCCAGGATATCTTTCTCGTAAAATACGACCCTTTTGGCACTGTACTCTGGTCGCAACGTGCAGGCGGCCCTCATAATGATTCGGGTGAAGATGTAGACATAGACCTATTAGGAAATGCGTACGTTACCGGATACTTTGCCGGAGAAGCAAACTTTGGCTCTCAGTATATTACAGGATACTCCGATGATCCGGATTTTCCGTTTAGCGATATATTTATTGCAGCCTACAACCCGTTGGGCATCGCCATGTGGGCCGAAAGCGCAGGTGGCTTAGAGGTAGATCAGGGTTTAGGCATTTCTGTAGATAATAGCGGCACAAGCTATGTAACCGGTTTTTTCAGGGGAGAAGCAGAGTTCGGGAATTTACAGTTAACCAGCCAGAAAGACAATGATAATCTTTATACAGAAGATATTTTTTTAGTTGCGTATAACAATTTAGGAGAAGCACAATGGGTAGAACGCGCTGGTGGTACTGGCTCGGACCATGGAAACGATGTAGCTGCCCTTAATAATGGCTCTGTCTTTATTTCAGGAAGTTTT
>JAFADQ010000141.1 GCA_023424725.1 Bacteroidota bacterium | reverse complement strand
CAGAAGGAATTACAGTAGAGAATATAATAAGCAAAATGCTGTAGGTTTTTGCCTGTAATACCCCGGAAATTGAGCCCCGCAGCCTTATTGGTTGCGGGGCTTTTTATTTTTAATACTGCGCAAACAGTTGATTTTTATGGAAGTGAAGGTGTGAAAATTCTCTGAAAGTACACTTTTTGTGCCTGCCAGTTAAAATAAAACGTATAGTAAGTTGGCAAGCTCCAGTAAAAGCAAGAGCCATTATACATTACAAATTATGAAACTATATATAACAACCCTGCTGATGGCAATTTTTGTGCTGTTGGCGGCAAACCCAACTCAAGCCCAGTTATTCGGTAAAAGGCCGTTTATTCTGGTAGGGCAGCAGCAACCAGCGCAACTAAACCATAACACCGATCATAGGTGGTTTCAGAAGGGAGTTGCTGATTATGCATCTGACCAGAAAACCATAGATCAACTTAAAAATAAATGGAAGCCCAACTTGCAGATTATTGCCTTTGGCGGCAGCTGGTGCCCCGATACGCATCGCGAAATGCCCGGTTTTTTTAAAGTGCTGCAAGATGCCAACATTCCGGAAGAGGCAGTTGAGCTTTATTTTTTAGACCGCAGTTTCGACTCCGGAACGGATCTAGAAGAAAAATACCAGGTTACGTCTGTGCCAACGTTTGTGGTGCTGCGCTCCGGAAAAGAGATTGGCCGTATAAAGCATAAAGCCAAAAAACCAGCCGAAGAAATGTTGCTTAATATTATAGAGTAAACGGCTTTTACAAAGCTGCAAGCACTAAAAATGCCGCCGGTTCTGCAGAACCAGGCGGCATTTTTTTGTGATAATTTATGGTTTTAGAATTAAGACATGGTCTTACTGAACAAACAAATTCAGCACTTTACGTACTTCTGTTTCTGCCAGGGGCTCGTCGAAAGCGCCTTCCGGAATTGGCGCCGCAGAAAATATAGACGTATCGGTTCCGGCTTGCTGCGTGTTGCCTTCGGTCTGGTAAACTGTTTGCGCGATGTCTACACCGTTTGTAAGGCCAAAATCTGTTAAATCCTGCGGCAATTGCGTATAGTCTGAGCCTTCTACCGGAAAAAACTGTGCAGAGGCCGCGTTGCGCGCAATGCGCCACAGGCTGGCATACCGGGCATCGGCTGCTTGCATTTCTACAGCCCGCATTAAATTCTCGTGGTTACCTTCTAAAGCCGGCAGCAATTGCTTTATCGCTCTGGACGAGGTGTCGTGCAGAACCTGCGCGGTGGCCATAAATACGGCACGGTCTGTAAATGTACCGGCGGCAAAAACTGTTTGAGGGTTTACCGGAGTGCCGCCCGCATTTGTTACGGCAGTGTTTAAATAATCTATTTGCTCGTTTAGCCGGACGGTTATTTCTGTTATGGCACGCTTTACGTCTGTGGCGCTTATCATTCCGGAAGCGCCTGTGGCCAAACCGGCATCTGCTCCCTGGCTGTACAACGATTTTAGTATAAGCTTTGCCTCCAGCAATAAATTAAGGGCTTCGGGCGAATTTGCCGCCCCGCGTGCCGGAAATGCCACCGCCCCTAAACCAACAGGCAATGTTGCCGCCAGCAGTTTGCGGGCAATGCCAGCAGATTTCGCCAGTGCTATTCTGCGGCTTGCCGGATGCTGATCGGCCGGTTTTTCCAGTTCAGTAAGTATATCGGTAAGTTTCATTTGTAAGTAGAAAGAAAGCAAAGGCTGCCAGAGGCGGTATTACTTATGAAATTTTAGAAACATCAAATTTATTTACCAGAAAAACATCTAACCCGTTTACCACCTCTTGCGGACTTTTTGCTCTGAATATTTCGCGGCTTACGCTTCCGGCATCTGTTCCGGCGCGGTCGGGATAATTATTGCTGCGGGTCCAGCGCAGGCGGGTGGCATGGCGGGCACAAGCCGAAGCAATTTTTGCCGCTACTAATCTTTTTTCCTGATCTGCGAAGCGGCCGGCCATATCCATATACGCCGACGAGAGCAGCTCAGTAATGGTGATCAGGCTTTCGTGCACACGGTTTTTATCGCCGAAGGCAATCTTGGTTGTATCAAACTCCAGGTTGGCAGGCTCGTTCTGGTTTAGCAGAGCCCTGAAAAACTCCCGGTACGTTTGGTGCATTTGCTGAATGGTTTCGAAGTTGGTTTTTTCTTCGTTTATCTGAGCACGGCCGGCTGCCGCCTGTCCGCTAATTTGTACCATAAACGTTTCGAGCGAGTAAGCATAGCGCAGTAAACCCTCGTCGCCGCTGCCCATATCTATGGCGGGAGGGGCTGCGTCTTCATCGTCTTTTTTGCAAGACGGAAGCAGCAACACGCCGGCTGTTACGCCCAGCAATCCCAGGAACGACCTTCTGCCAATGGCCGGGTTGTTATTTTTTGTTTCGCTTACAGTATCAGGAAGTTGCATCTGGCTTCTTTTTCAGAAATAATCGTAAAAATACGGCATCTTTCGCAGTACCCGAAAGCGATTGCATATTTTAGCCGTTATTATTACCGATTATTAAATGAAAATACCTGCGAGGGCCAATAATAGGGGCATAATAAAGCAATTTTATGTCACAGAAAAGCGTACCATACACAGCAAAAATTGCCTGCGCCGGCTAAAATCTTTATGACTATAGAGAAACTCAAGCAACGATCCAGAAAGCTGCGCCGCGAAACGTATGCTTTGTATTTAGCGGCCCGGCACCCGCAAGTGCCCTGGTATGCCAAAGCCGTAATTCTGGTAACGGTGGCGTACGCGCTCAGCCCGATAGATCTGGTTCCGGATTTTATACCAGTGCTGGGATACCTGGACGATTTGGTGCTGGTGCCGCTGGGTATTGCCCTGGCGCTAAAATTTATTCCCAAGGGGGTTATGCAGGAGTGCCGCCAACAGGCAGAAATTGTTTTTAGGGATAAGAAACCGGTTAGCAAAGCGGGAGCGGTTTTTGTAGCGCTTGTTTGGGTAGCGGCGGCCTGGTGGCTGGGTAATTTACTATGGAAACTAACCCGATAGCCTAAAACATATTCCGGATAACCTTTTTTACTTAGCAGAGGTTTATATATTTGTATACTAATCTGTACAAACTTGTTATGAAAAAAACACACCTGCTGCTTTTTCCCTTGTCGCTCGCGATTTTTAGCTGTTCCGACGACGAGAAAAAACCTATTGATACACTTGCTCCCGGCATAGATATTACTTCCCCTTCGCCGGACAGTATGTATACCAGCGGGCAGCTGATTCCAATAGAGGCCATGATCTCGGATTACGATAAAATTAAAGCCGTTAATGTATCTATCACCCACGATTCTATTCCCGGCGGCGGTATTTATTTTGATTATGAGCCAATGATGGGCGTTTTTTATGTTGATACCGCCGTTGCCATTACCGTTGCAGATCATGCCGATTACCTTCTAAAAATAGAGGCCGAAGATGTAACCGGAAACAAACAATCTAAAACCCGTAACATACATATTATGCCGTAATGCCTGCAAAAATGGCCTTTACAGCAAAGGGCGCCTCGTTTGCGGGGCGCCCTTTATTTTTTGTTTCTGAGAATAGATGTTTATTCTACCACATCTATCCCCAACTCTACCAGTTGCGCATCGGCAATCCGCGACGGCGAATCGATCATCATATCTCTGCCCGCATTGTTTTTCGGGAAAGCGATATAATCTCTGATAGACTCGGAGCCGCCAAACAGCGAGCACAACCTGTCGAACCCGAACGCGATACCGCCATGCGGAGG
>JAFADQ010000170.1 GCA_023424725.1 Bacteroidota bacterium | reverse complement strand
CGCATGTACGGAGCCAGGTCTATATCATCGTCCATACCTTCTATATTAGTATAGGTATGGTGGTTTATGTTGTGCTTTTGTTTCCAGATATACACACTGCCGCCCAGCAAGTTTAGCGAGTACGCCGAAAGATTATTGATCCAGCTTTTCTTTGAAAAACTCTGGTGCGCGCCTTCGTGCATTACATTAAACCCAATAAGCGCCATGGTAAAACCAAGCAGCATACACAAGCCAACAGAAATTGCGGGCCCCGGGTTAAAAAATACCAGAATTATATAAAGAGCAATAGTGGCGGCTACCTGTAAACTTCCTTTAATATAAAGTTGCCGGTTGCCGGCCGTATGAAGTTTATTTTCTGAAAGATAGGTATCTACTTTTGCCTTTAGCGATCTAAAAAAAGGACTTTGGTTATTAGTGAAAGAAACTTTGGCCATGAAATTCTTATTCGGTATTACCAACACGGAGATACCTTGTGCTCTTAACGTGTAAATGTACGGCTTTCGTTCAGATAAGTAAACAGCCGCTAACCTGACTTTCATAAAAATCAGGTTTCATAAAAGCTGTAAAGGCCAAAAAACCACGCACTTAAGCACAAATCCGCATTTAATAATAGAACGAAAATAATAAACAAAAGTTGGGGGTTGCCTGCGGCCGCGCTATCCGCTGCAATCTCCGGTAAAAAACCCGGCCTCATATCGTTACCCAATCTTACCGGAGTATTTCCGCTTCTATCGCTAACCCGGGCTCCTGCCCGCCACCAAAACTCCGCGGCTCTTAAATTTGCCGTACCTTCGCAGCAAAACCTGTAAAGGGCAAAAAACATAGCAACAGAACCCAAAAACATGAACATAGGAGATAAAGTACGCATGCTGCACGGCCGCGAACAAGGCGTAATTACCCGCATTCTTCCTGGCGATATTATAGAAGTAGCCATCGACAACGATTTCACTATTCCGGTTAGCCGCCGCGATGTAGTAATTATTGCCGCCGACGAGGCCAAAGCTTTTTCTCAGGAAATAACACCATCGCAAACCATACACCCGCGTAAGCAGCCATTCACCACTCCCGAAACTGTAGTGGCAGAAGGAGGCATTTTTCTGGCCTTTGTAAACCAAACTCCCGAGCTGCTGGCCCTGCATTTAATTAACAACTCCGATACCGACCTTTTATACACCTTTGGCGAATTGCGCAAAGGCAATTTTAAAGGCCTCTCGGCTAATAAAGTTAGTGCCCGTTCTAACAATTTGCTGGGGCATTACCATTTAGGAGAATTCGAGAACTGGCCGGAATTTGCTATGCAGTGGCTGCAGTTCAGAACAGGCTCCGGCAAGCAATTTTCGCCCAGAGAGAGCAGCATTACGTTTAATGCAAATACTTTTTACAAAGCCAAAAAACAGGCTCCGCAGCTTAATAAACCCGCTTTTGTGTTCGAGCTGGATGCGCGCGCCGTGGCCGTAGATGCCGCTAAACTTAAAGAGCAATTAACAGAAGGCACCAAAGCTGCGGAGGCCAATTTTACGGCTCCGCTACCCGAAGTAGACCTGCACATACAAGAGCTCACCGCCATGCACGAGTCTATGGATGCAACCTCTATTTTAATGATGCAACTGCAAACCTTCGAGACCGCAATAGACAGGGCAATTGGCGCCGGCATGCACGAAATTACATTTATTCATGGCGCCGGAAACGGCGTGTTGCGCAAAGAAATACAAAAGCGCCTGAGCAACCTGCAAAAGCAAAAGCAAATTAAGCACTACGAAGACGCCCGCCGCGAAAAGTTTGGCTACGGCGCAACTAAAGTGAAGATAATATAAGGTTGAAGATTGAAGGGTTGAAGGTTGTTGGTTTTTCCATAAAAAGGCTGGCCCGTGCTGTACGCGATAGGGATTGTAGTGAAAATCCTTTTTGCCCGCCTAATGCCTTAATAAATGCCTCGTACAGCTTCCGGCAAAAAGATTGAAACGGAAAGCCCGGGGCTTTAGCCATCGCCCTTGTTTTTGAAGGATTGAAGGCTGAAGGATTGAAGTAGTTGGTTTATAAACCAAACTGAAATAACAGATTTTGTAATGGGCAGATTTGTGAAGATAGAATATGTCGAGCTTAGTTATTCTTCAATTCTTCAATCCTTCAATCTTCAATCCATCAACCTTAAATTCCGTACCTTTGCAATACTGCAGGTTGTCTTATCGCTGCTATTTATAGGAGAGGAAAGTCCGGGCAACACAGAGCGCCATACTTGCTAACGGCAAGGGGCCGCAAGCGCGAGCAAGCGGCTACAGACAGTGCCACAGAAAATAACCGCCCGCTTGCGGGTAAGGGTGAAAAGGTGCGGTAAGAGCGCACCAGCAGGCAAAGCGATTTGCCTGGCTGGGTAAACCTTATGGGTTGAAAGGCCAAATAGGCCGGCAGGTTTTGCCTCGCGCAAAACAGCAGGTGGCTCGCCTGTTGCCGGCGGGTAGGCCGATAGAGCTGCCGCGCAAGTGGCAGCCTAGATAAATGATAAGAGCTCCGGACCCGTGCCGGAGTACAGAACCCGGCTTACAAACCTGCAGTAAAACATAAAGCCGCCGATGAGCAATTATCGGTGGCTTTTTTATGCTGTAACACACGTAAAAATGGCAACGGCAGCTTTGCGAATTTCGATACTTACGCAGTTATTCCTAACTTCACCCACAAAATTGAATCAGGTATAGCTCAGGTTTTGGTAACGTAGCCGCCTTTATACCTTATACTTAATACTTTATACCCTATATGGCCCGCATATTAATTGTAGACGACGAAAAAAGCATACGGTACTCGCTCCGAGAAATTCTGGAGTTCGAGAAATATAAAGTAGACGAAGCCGAAGACGGCGAGCGGGCGCTGGAAGCCCTGAAAAAAAACCAGTACGATGCAGTGCTTTGCGATATTAAAATGCCAAAGATGGACGGCATAGAAGTGCTGGAAAAAGCCGGAGAACTTGCTCCCGACACGCCGTTTATCATGATCTCGGCGCACGGAACGATAGAAACCGCCGTAGATGCCACCAAAAAAGGAGCCTACGATTTTCTGCAAAAACCACCCGATCTTAACCGTTTGCTTATTACCGTACGCAATGCGCTTGATAAATCTAACCTTGTAACAGAAACCAAGAGGCTAAAAAAGAAAATAAGCAAAACCGGCGAAATTGTGGGCAAATCGGCGGCTATAGAGCAGGTAAAAACCGCTATAGAAAAGGTAGCCCCCACCGATGCGCGCGTGCTGATAACCGGGCCAAACGGATCGGGCAAAGAGCTGGTAGCCAAATGGCTGCACGAAAAAAGCAACCGCACAAGCGGCCAATTAGTAGAAGTAAACTGCGCCGCCATACCAAGCGAGCTGATAGAAAGCGAGCTCTTCGGGCACGAAAAAGGCTCTTTTACATCGGCTGTAAAGCAGCGCATCGGCAAGTTTGAGCAAGCCACCGGCGGCACTTTGTTTCTGGACGAAATAGGCGACATGAGTTTATCGGCGCAGGCAAAAGTTTTGCGCGCGCTTCAGGAAAATAAAATAACCAGGGTTGGCGGCGAAAAAGAAATTTCGGTAGATGTGCGGGTAATAGCGGCCACAAATAAAAACCTGCTGGAAGAAATAGAAAACAAAAACTTCCGCGAAGATCTTTACCATCGCCTGAGCGTTATTCTGATAAAGGTACCTTCGCTAAACGACCGCCGCGACGATATTCCGCTGCTGATAGAAAAATTTCTGACAGATATAGCCGCCGATTATGGCAACAAACCAAAAAAAATAACTCCGGAAGCTTTAAGCTACTTACGAAATCTTGATTGGCGTGGCAACATTCGCGAGCTGCGCAATGTGGTAGAGCGCTTAATTATTATGAGCGACGATAAAATTACCGAAGAAACCGCACGGCAGTACGCTAATAAATAAGGTTGAAGGTTGAGGATTGAAGAGCTGAAGAAAAGCCGCATAGCTTTTTTCTTCAGCTCTTTTGGTTTAATAATTTTGCCGGGCTTTTCCCCAATGCACGCTGGTACCCGTACCGCCGGCGGTAACCTTATACTAACCACACCTGCTGAGGGCAAAAACATGCGCGCCAGAACCTAAATCCTGCAAATATGATTCAGAAGAAAACCGGCTAAACCCGGCGGTACGCAGGGCAGCTCGTAGTTAATGCCAATGCAACTGTACGCCACAAACTACACACAATTACAGCGGCTGCCATAACTTTACCGGTTAAATCTTATTCCACTCATCCACTCATCCACTCATCCACTCATC
>JAFADQ010000149.1 GCA_023424725.1 Bacteroidota bacterium | reverse complement strand
GCATGGCGCAGGTTGGGACCGGAGAGCTGGCCGCACAATTCAGGCGCGCCGAAATTGCCTGGCGCGGCCGCGAAGTTACAACAGAAGAATACCAGGCCGATTTGATTTTGCTGGAAGCCGGAACCGAAGATTTATTGAAGCTGGTAGAGGAGAAGGTAGCAGGAGAATTTGCTATGCCTGCAGAGCATTCTTAACAGCCACTTACCGCCATTTATCTCGCCCATTTATCTCGCTCGCCTCTGGCGAGTGTGAGCTACGGATGGCCTCGGGCCTTTTTTCTATTTTAACCGCGTCAAGATCCTGCCTGATAGCTTACACTTGCCAGAGGCGAGCGAGGGTTAACAACGCCATTGGTTGCCTTGGGTAAGATAACGGGTTAAAGCGGTGGGCTGTGGCCGGCTGCCGGTATGCTTTAGTACAACCTGCTTTTCGGGCTTTCCTCAGCCTTCAATACCGTACTTCGCCATTTTGCTGTAGAGCGTTTTTCGATCTATGTTGAGCAGTTTGGCGGCTTTGCTTTTGTTGTGCTTCACTTCCTGAAGCGTTTTCAGAATAAGCTCTTTTTCGGTTACTTCCTGGTGGGCTTTCAGATCGGCAGAATCGGGGCGGGGCTGCGCGTGCAAAGCCAGAATCATCTCGTCGGGCAACAGTTCTTTTCCGGCTTCCTGGCCGGTAGAGAGCAGCACCATTCGTTTTACCACGTTTTTTAACTGCCGCAGATTTCCGGGCCAGTCGTACTGCCGGAAAATTTCTATCGCGTTTGCCGATAATTGCTTTACATTCCGGCCCAGCTCGTGGTTTGCCTGGTCTATAAAATGTTGGGTAAATATTTCCAGATCGTGGCCGCGGTTTCTGAGGGCCGGCACCTGTATTTTAAACTCGTTAAGGCGGTGGTACAAGTCTTCTCTAAAATCGCCGTTGGCCACGCTGTTCAGTAAATCGTCGTTAGTGGCGGCCACAATACGCACGTCTACTTGTATGGCCTGGGTGCCGCCAATAGGCTGAATAAACCGTTCCTGCAGCGCGCGAAGCAATTTTACCTGCACTTCGTAGCTCAGGTTTCCTACTTCGTCCAGAAACAGAGTGCCGCCGTCGGCCGCTTCTATCTGGCCTTTTTTGTTTTGCAGGGCCCCGGTAAATGCTCCTTTCAGGTGCCCGAAAAGCTCGCTCGCCGCAAGTTCTTTAGATAGCGCGCCGCAATCTATTGCCACAAAGGGCTTATCGGCGCGGTTGCTAAGCCGGTGAATAGAGCGGGCCACGTATTCTTTTCCGGTGCCGCTTTCGCCCTGTATTATTACCGACATATTGGTGGGCCCCACCAGCTTTATATATTCCTGCAGCTTTTCCGAAACATCGCTTTTGCCTTCTATCCAAACGGGCTGGTTTTTGGGCGTTGCAGCCTGCGGGGTTTCTTCTTGCGGGGCCAGCGCCTTGTTTAACACCATCAGCAGCTCGTCGGGGTTTACGGGTTTGGTAATGTAATCGTAAGCGCCCAGGCGCATGGCCTTTACGGCGGTGCGCACATCGTTAAAGCTCGTCATTATTATGGCCGGTATGTGCAGGCCGCGGTCGCGGGCGGCGGCAAGCATATCCAGGCCGGTGCCGTCGGCGAGGCGGTAATCGAGCAGAAGCAACCGGGGTTTGCTTCTGTCCAGCGCCTCTACACCTTTTTTTACAGTATCTGCTACTTCTACGTGGTGACCTTGCTTTGTAAGAAAACCTGCCAGAATTCTGGCAAAGGTAGAATCGTCTTCAACAAGCAGCAGGTTTGCCATAGGTTTTGGTTACAGTAAGAGCCAGAATAAACAAAAATACAAAAGCCGGAGTAAACCCCGGCCTCTGAATACTTTTAACCTTACTTTGTTGCTTAAGAAACCTTTTTGCCGGCTTTGTCTACCTTTACGGTTTTAGTTTGCTCGCCGTTGCGCATAGTAATTTCGTAGTGCTCGTTAGCGCCTTTTACGTGGTTGGCAGATACTATTTCCCATCCTTTTGTGTCTTCCATGCCAGTAACGGCAGTGCGTACGGCAGCAGGAAGTTCTTCTGCTTTTACTGCGGTTATTGTTTGATTTTGCTGTGTGGCGGCAGCAGTTTCTGTGGCCGGAGCTTTAGTGGCAGGAGTAGTTTGTGCAGGAGTTGTCTGAGCGTTGGCGGTTGTAAATCCGGCAAAAACGATAGCGGCTGCAAATAATACTTTTTTCATGTTCTTCATAATTAAAATTGTTGAACGATGTTTGCCTTTGTAACAGAATTGTGCCGGAATCGGGGAATGTTCTTAACTTGTTGATTATCAATAAAATAAATATAATGCGATAGCGAATTGTCAAATTAAAAGTGTGGAATAAATCTACAGGTTGTGGAGCTATAGAGGCAGTGCGGCAACAAAAAAAAGACCGCCTGGCTTGCGTACCGAACCTCCTTTTGTTTCGTATTGTTATTCGCTACAGGGTTTTTGGCTTTCTTCGGTATGGTGGCTTGTATTTCGTATCTTTGCGGGCTAATTAAGTGAAAGAAGGCTGCTTAGCCCAATTTTTACTTCGTTACAGCCCAAAAATTATTATGCTTGATAAGTTAGAATATATAAAAGAGCGCTTCGGCGAGGTGGCAGAGCAACTTACGCGCCCCGACGTAGCCAGCGATATAAAGAAGTTTAAAACGCTTAACAAAGAGTACCGCGACCTTGAGCAAATTGTAACCCAATACGAGAAGTACAAAAATGTACTGGCCAATATAGATAATGCCAAGGAAATAATCGCGACCGAAAAAGACGAAGAATTCCGGGAACTGGCCAAAGCCGAGCTGGACGAATTGCAGGAACAGGAAGAGCAGTTGGAAAAAACTATTAAAGAGCTCCTTATCCCGAAAGACCCCAACGACAGCAAGAACATTATCATGGAAATTCGCGGCGGAACCGGTGGCGACGAAGCCGCGCTTTTCGCCGGCGATTTGTACCGCATGTATACCCGTTTTGCCGAAAAGCAAGGCTGGAGGGTTGAATTAATGGACTACCAGGAAGGAACGGCCGGCGGCTTTAAAGAAATTATCTTTAATATTTCGGGCGACGATGTTTTTGGTAAAATGAAATTTGAAAGCGGCGTGCACCGTGTGCAGCGCGTGCCGGCCACCGAAACCCAGGGCCGCATTCATACATCTGCCGCCACGGTGGTGGTTATGCCCGAAGCCGAAGAATTTGATATAGACCTGAACGTGAACGATATCCGGAAAGATCTTTTCTGCTCTTCCGGGCCGGGCGGGCAATCTGTAAATACTACCTACTCTGCGGTGCGCTTAACCCACATTCCTACGGGTTTGGTGGCACAGTGCCAGGACCAGAAATCGCAGATGAAAAACTACGACAAGGCTTTGGCGGTACTTCGTTCGCGTATTTACGAGCAGGAACTGGCAAAAAAGCTGGAAGCCGAAGGCGCTATCCGTAAAGGAATGGTTGGCTCCGGCGACCGCTCCGATAAAATACGCACCTATAATTACCCGCAAAGCCGCGTAACCGATCACCGCATTGGCTACACCGTGCACAACCTGCCCACCGTTATGGAAGGCGACATAGGCGATTTTATAGAGCAGCTGCGCATGGCCGAAAGCGCCGACAAAATGAAAGAAGGAGCGGTGTAATTGTGAAGATGCGCAAATGTGGAAATTACAGATGTGCAGACTTCTGAAAATTTAAGCAGGAGGGGCGGTTAGAAGCGATGAACAGGAAAGCTCGTTTCAGATTCCGCTTCTTTTAGCGCAAATAAGAAATTATCAGAAACGATAAATTATCCAGCCATAAATATAAAAATCGGCATTTTATTCGTTACTTCAACATCTGCAAATTTGCACATCATTAATCTGCACATCTAACTTATGCGCCTTCTCTTGTCTGTAGTTTTTTTGGTTGCTGTTGCCCTGTTTTTTGGCAGCTGCAGGCCCGACGACGAGAAGCTGAGCATGAGCCCCAGCCTGCGCCTTAGTTTCGACCGCGACTCGGTTATTTTCGATACCGTTTTTGTGCAGACAGGCAGCGTAACCAAGCGCCTTTGGGTGTATAATACCGATAAAAACGCGGTAAACATAGAGCGCATAGAACTGGCCAAAGCCTCCGGAAACCAATACAGCCTGATTATAAACGGCCAGGAAACCAACGCGGTAAATAATTTGCGTTTGCGCGGCGACGACAGCATGCTGGTGCTGGTGAAAGTTTCTATCAACCCCAACAATAATCTGCAGCCATTTTTGGTGAACGATTCTATCACGTTTCGCACCAATGGCAACCTGCAAGACGTAAAATTAGTGGCGTTTGGGCAGAACGCGTACTTCCATTTGCCCGGCCCTATAGATTGCAGCACTCCCTGGGATTCGCTGAAACCGCACGTAATTTATGGCGAAGTATACGTGCCGCCCGGCTGCACCTTAAACATACAGCCCGGCGTGAAAGTGTACGCCCACAGCGGCTCGTTAATAGGCGTTGCCGGCACGCTTATGGTAAACGGCACCGCAGAGCACCGCGTGCAGTTTAGGGGCGATAGGAGAGAGCCGCGCTACGAAGACGACCGCCACCCCGGGCAATGGACCGGAATTGTTTTCGCAGAAGGATTAACCACAACAAGTAAAATAAATTACGCCGATATCCGTAATGCGGTGGTGGGAGTTTATGTGGGCTCTAATAATTCAGGTTCTCAGATAAACGACGTAGAATTGCGCCATTGTGTAATAAAGAACATGATCTCGCACGGGCTAATTGCTTACACCTCTAATGTGCTGGCCGAGAACTGCATTTTTACCAACGCCGGCGAGGCTGCCGTTGGAACCTATATCGGCGGGAATTACAAGTTTAACTATTGTACCATTACCAACTACGGCAATCTTTTTCAGCACGATAAACCGTCTGCACGGTTCGAGGTAAGAACCAAACTTTCTAATGGTTTATTTGAGGAAGCGCCACTTAAACTTGAGCTTTATAACTCTATTGTTTGGGGTACTTTTAAAGACGAAATTCTGTTTTTGCCCGGCTCTGATACTGGCGATATGGAGCTTTTTGTGGAGAATAACATTATCCGTACCGATGTTTTCCGCAGCCAGCTCGAGTTCACCAACCAGGTATCGCAGTTTGTGAGCTACCCGGAGTTTAAGCAACCTTATTTTCTCGATTTCCGCCCCGATTCTGCAGACTCTCCGGCCTTAAACAAAGGCGAGATTTTAGGTTCTTTCACAAACCCGGTTATGGTAGATGTTTTCGGAAAACCAAGGCCATTAGGCGGCTCCCAACCTGATTTAGGCGCCATAGAAGTAGAAGACGGTATTTAATTATAGCCGATAATGTGGTTCCAGAAACGAATTCGTCTGCCCGAAGTTAAGCGTGGTTTCCATCTGATAACCGACCTGATAGAATCGGAAATTCCCGAGCTGGAACAGGTAAAAACCGGCCTGCTGCACATCTTTATCCAGCACACATCTGCCAGCCTCTGCATTTCCGAAAACGCCGACCCCACGGTTCGCCACGATTTCGAGCAGCACTTTAACCGTGCCGTTCCCGAAAACGCGC
The DNA here is from genome assembly GCA_023424725.1 of Bacteroidota bacterium. Taxonomy (GTDB): domain Bacteria; phylum Bacteroidota; class Bacteroidia; order Cytophagales; family Hymenobacteraceae; genus JAFADQ01. The sequence continues at coordinate 19 of JAFADQ010000149.1, read as the reverse complement.
CCTACTACCGCCACACCTC
>JAFADQ010000112.1 GCA_023424725.1 Bacteroidota bacterium | reverse complement strand
CCTTTACCTCGGCGCCTAAACCTAATGCTACCCGCGCGGCATGCTCTGCAACGGTGCCGGCGCCCAGAATTACCACTTTGCTGGGCGGCACTCCTGTAATGCCTCCTAAAATAACTCCTTTGCCATCGTGGCGGCTGCTTAAATACTCGGCTGCGATAAGCATAACCGTGCTTCCGGCAATTTCGCTCATGGCGCGCACCACAGGCTTAGCTTCCGATTTATCGGTAATGAGCTGGTACGAAATGGCGTTTATTTTTTTGCGGCAAAGCGCGTTTATATACTCGGCGGTAAGCGTGCCGGGCTGCAAGGCCGAAATTAGTGTTTGGCCCGGATGCAGAAACTCGATCTCCTCGGAAGTGGGCGGCGCTACTTTTAGCAAAAAATCTGCTTCGTACACTTCTTTTGTAGAATATACAATGCGGGCTCCGGATTCAGAAAATTCGTGGTCGCCGTATTTAGACGGGCTGCCGGCGCCGGTTTCTACCCACACCTGATGGCCTTCTTCTACCAGTTGTTTCACCGATTCCGGATTAAGGCCTATGCGGTTTTCGTGCAGCGACGATTCTTTCGGAATTCCGATAAACATACTTTTCCGGCCAGAGCCTACAGATTTTAACGCTTCCTGCGTTAAAAGCGATGTTTGCCCTTTTGTAAGCGCTTCAAATCCACCGGGGTAATTTTGTGTCATGGAGTTGTTACTGTAATGTCAGCCCGATCTCGCGGCTTTCCGAATCTTTCACTTCTATGCTAATCTGCGCGTATTTTTCCGGCAACAGCGACGGTATTCTGGATGGCCATTCTATCAGGCACAAAGCACCCGCCATAAAATACTCTTCCGTTCCGATATCGGCTGCTTCCTGCTCGTTGTTTATCCTGTAAAAATCGAAATGGCAAATTCGCCGCCCATCATTAGCTTCATACTCATTTACGAGCGCGTAGGTTGGGCTGCTTACATGGTCTTTTACGCCAAGCTCTTCGCACAGATACCTGATAAAAGTGGTTTTGCCCGCTCCCATCTCGCCGTTAAAGCAAATAACGTTATAACCGGGCGGCAACGCGGCTAAAATTTGCCGGGCTGCAGAGGGCAAATTTTGCTCTGTTACAGCCAAAATCTTAAGCAAAGGTGCGGCAATAGCCATTCCGGAATCGTGAGAGAGTAAATGCTAAACATGTTACAGAAATACAACCGGTAAGCTAAAGAGTTGCTTTTGCCGGCCGTATTTCTATATAAAACAAAGCTAATATTAAAACAGCATCTTTCCTACCGTGGGTTTAACACCACAAACGGAATTATAACTTCTTCCAGCGATATGCCCCCATGCTGAAACGTGTCTTTATAATAGTTTACGTAGTAATTGTAGTTGTTGGGATAGGCAAAAAAGTGATCTTCTATAGCAAACACATACGATGTAGACACGTTTGCTTTTGGAAGCGAAAAGCGCTCGGGTTTGCGTACGGTAAACACATCTTTATCTGTGTAGCCCAGGTTTTTGCCGTGTTTGTAGCGCAGGTTGGTGTTGGTGTTACGGTCGCCTACAATTTTAAACGGCCGCTTTACCCTAATGGTGCCATGGTCTGTGGTGATCACCATCTTTATCTTTTTATCGGCCAGTGCTTTTATTAAATCCAGCAGCGGCGAGTGCTCGAACCACGATTTGGTAATAGAACGGTAAGCAGATTCGTCGGGAGCTAGTTCGCGCACCATTTGCACATCGGTGCGGGCATGCGAGAGCATATCTACAAAATTGTATACAATAACGTTAAGCTTATTATTCTGCAAATTGCTGAGCTTGCTTACCAGGTCTTTGCCCTGCGTTGCGTTCAGAATTTTATGGTAGCTATACTTTTCGGCAATTTTTGCGCGCTGCAACTGTATATCTACAAACTCAGATTCGTGCAGGTTTTTTCCTTCGTCTTCGTCGTCGCTTACCCACAAATTTGGGTAGCGCTTCGCTATTTCGTCGGGCAGCATGCCGGCAAAAATGGCGTTGCGGGCGTAGGCGGTGGTGGTGGGTAAAATAGAGTAATACAACTCTTCGCTCTCAACTGTAAAATACTCGCTTATAATGGGCTCCAGCACTTTCCACTGGTCGTAGCGCAGGTTGTCAATCAAAATAAAATATACCGGGTCGGGGCTGTTCTTCAGCAAAGGGAACACCTTTTCTCCCATAAGCTGATGACTCATTAAAGGTGCGCCGGAGTCTTTATCGTTTAGCCAGTCTTCGTAATTTTCCATTATAAACCTGCAGAAGTTGCTGTTCGCTTCGTCTTTCTGCATGTTTATCACATCGCCCATGCCTTTGTTTACGGTGCTGTCTATCTCCAACTCCCAATACACCAGCTTTTTATAAATATCTACCCACTCGTTGGCGTTCAGGCGCTCGCCAAAAGCCATGCCCAGCTGCCTGAAATCGCGCTGGTAGCTCATGTTGGTGCGCTCCGAAACCAAACGGCGGTTTTCGAGCAGGCGCTTTACAGAAATTAAAATCTGGTTTGGGTTTAGTGGCTTTATCAGGTAATCGGCAATTTTAGAGCCAATGGCTTCTTCCATAATGTGCTCTTCTTCGCTTTTCGTGATCATGATCACGGGCACACTTGGTTTAATGGTTTTGATTTCGCTTAACGTTTCCAGACCGCTCAGGCCGGGCATATTTTCATCCAGAAAAACCACATCGAAGTTGGCTTCCGAGAATTTTTCTATCGCGTCGGCGCCGCTGTTTACGGGCGTAATGTCGTAGCCTTTATCGGTTAAAAAAAGAATATGGGGCTTCAGAAGTTCTATTTCGTCGTCGGCCCATAAAATATTGTATCGCTGCATAAAGTTGTATATCGGTGTTAGATTTTAAAAAAATCAGGCGCTGCCTGCTGTAGTGTAAACGGAAACCGTTGTAGTTATTGTACCGGTTAGGTACGTAAAGTGCGTAAACTTAGTACGTGCTACGGTTAAATATCGCTAAAATTTAATTTAAAAATCAATTTTTTCGGTTTCAGCCCGTAGCTTGCACCTTCAAAATTACCGCAGCTGTGTTTTATTGTTGTTTGATTAAAATCTGAAAGACAAAAAAGGCTGCGGGGCTCATTTTTATGGCTGTGAACAAGAAAAAACTTATTAACGACCCGGTACACGGTTTCATTACGATACACTCCGAACTGGTGTTCGATATTATTCAGCATCCTTACTTTCAGCGCCTGCGCCGCATAAAGCAATTGGGCTTAACCGAGTTTGTGTATCCGGGCGCGCTGCACACCCGTTTTCATCACGCGCTGGGGGCCATGCACCTTATGAGCACCGCCATCAGCACCCTTAAAGGCAAAGGAATAAAAATTTCGGATAAAGAATGCGAAGCCAGCATGGTGGCTATTTTGCTGCACGATATTGGCCACGGGCCTTTTTCGCATGCGCTGGAGCCGGCCATATTGCACGACACGCCGCACGAAGCCATGTCGGCGCATATAATGCAGGTGCTTAATAACGAGTTTAAAGGAAAGCTTAACCTGGCCATTAAAATTTTTAATAATACCTACGAGCGCAAATTTTTTAACCAATTGGTATCGAGCCAGCTAGACGTAGACCGGCTCGATTATTTAATGCGCGACTCTTTTTATACCGGCGTGCACGAAGGCCAGATTGGCGCCGAGCGCTTAATTAAAATGCTTAGCGTAGTAGACGACCAACTGGTGGTAGAAGAAAAAGGAATTTACTCTATAGAGAGCTTTTTAATCTCGCGCAGGTTAATGTACTGGCAGGTATACCTTCATAAAACGGTAATAGCGGCAGAGCAAATGCTGTTTAAAATTATGGAGCGGGCAAAAGAACTGGTGCAGCAAGGCCAGCAAATTCCGGCCAACCCCTGCTTGTGTTATTTCCTGGAGAACAACGTGCGAATGGCCGATGTAGAGGCCGATAAAGAGGTGCTCGAAAAATTTATCTCGCTGGACGATATAGATATCTGGAGCGCCGTGAAAGTCTGGAAAAACCACGAAGACAAAGTTTTGTCGTTATTATGCGGGCATTTACTAAACCGGCGCTTATTTAAGGTGCAGCTTACGGGCCGTTTACCCGAAACAAGGCAAAAAATGGCCATCACAGCCGCTGTTATCAGCAAATATAATATCGCTCCGGAGCTGGCGCATTACCTGGTAATTTCGGGCACCATCAGCAATCATGCTTATTTATCCGAAACGGCCATAAAAGTTTGCAGCAAAAACCGCGAGGTGGTAGATGTAGCCTCCGCCTCAGATCTGCCTAATATTAAAGCACTTACGCAGCCTGTGCAAAAGCATTATTTGTGTTGGCCCAAAGAAGCAGAGGCCGAATTAATAAATTAAAATAGATAGCCGTAAGCGCTTATTTTATGCTTTGCATTACTATTCTTACCTTTACAAAATGGAATTTACTGTCCGTCAGATAGCAGATATATTAAAGGGCGAAGTAAAGGGCGATGACCAGAAAAAAGTCAGCACTCTTACGAAAATAGAAGAAGCAGAAGAAGGATCTCTTGCTTTTTTATCTAACCTTAAATACGAGCATTTTCTTTATACCACCAGGGCATCGGCCGTTATCGTTTCTAAAGGGTTTACGCCTAAAAAAGAAGTAGAACCAACGCTTATTATTGTAGACGATGCCTACTCTGGTTTCTCTACCTTGCTGGGCTTTTACCAGAATTTATTGCTGCAGTCTAAAATGGGGGTAGAAGAACCTTCGTTTATGGCAGATGGCACACAAATTGGCACTCACTGCTATCGCGGCGCTTTTTCTTATATAGGCCCAAAATGCGTTATCGGCGGGAATGTTAAAATTTTCCCACACGTTTATATTGGCGATAATGTACAGATAGGCGATAACACCATTATTTTTCCGGGAGCAAAAATTTATCCTAACACCATTATTGGCCAAAACTGCGTGATAAAAGCAGGCGCCATTATTGGCAGCGAGGGTTTTGGTTTCGCGCCGCAAAAAGACGGCACCTACAAAGCCATTCCGCAAATTGGCAATGTTATTATTGAAGACGATGTAAGCATTGGCGCCAACACAACCATAGATTGCGCCACTATGGGCTCTACCATAATACGGAAAGGCGCCAAGCTCGATAACCTGATTCAAATAGCGCACAATGTAGAGATTGGCCCAAATACGGTTGTGGCCGCGCAAACAGGCATTTCGGGGTCAACCAAAATAGGGAGCAATTGTGTGGTGGCCGGCCAGGTGGGTATTGTGGGCCACTTAAAAATTGCCGATAAAACTACCATAGGCGCACAATCGGGTGTTTCTAAAACCATAAAAGAAGAAGGCACCATTATACAAGGCTCGCCCGCTTTCGATTATAAAGACAACCTCAGGTCTATCACCGTTTTCCGTAAACTGCCAGATCTGCAAAAACAAATAGAAGAACTGGAAGAAAAAATCCTAATTTTGCAGTCCTCTTACAATAAGCTGAATGAACAGTAAGCAACATACCATAAAAGAAAAGGTTACCGTTTCGGGCGTAGGCCTGCACACCGGCGTTGTAGCCAACATGACCTTCTGCCCTGCTCCCGTAAACCACGGAATTAAGTTTCAGAGAACCGACCTGCCGGAGCAGCCCATTGTAGATGCCGACGTAGATAACGTGGTAGACCTCTCGCGCGGCACTACCATAGAAAAAAACGGTGCCCGGATAAATACGGTAGAGCATACCATGGCCGCCCTGGCCGGTATGCAGATAGATAACGTACTAATTCAGCTGGATGGGCCCGAGCCACCCATAATGGATGGCAGCTCTATTCAGTTTATTCAGGCCATTGCCGCTGTTGGGCTTCAGGAGCAAAACGCGCTACGCAATTATTTTGAAATACCGCAGGGCATAAGCTATAAAGACGGTAAAAGAGAAGTAGAATTGGCAGCCCTGCCTTTAGACGATTACCGGGTTACCGTAATGGTAGATTATAACTCGCCGGTTTTAGGTTCTCAGCACGCTACTTTAAACGATTTAGGGCTTTTTGAGCAGGAAATTGCTTCATCGCGTACCTTCTGCTTTTTGCACGAGCTCGAAATGCTTTACAAGCAAAACCTGATAAAAGGCGGCGACCTGAGCAACGCTATTGTGGTGGTAGACCGCGTAGTGCAGCCCGAAGAGCTTAACGACCTTGCCACAATGCTTAACAAGCCCGCGGTAGAGGTAAAAGAAGAAGGCATTTTAAATAATACCGAGCTTCGCCATAAAAACGAGCCTGCCCGCCATAAACTTCTAGACCTAATCGGCGACCTGGCCTTGCTTGGCCGCCCCATAAAAGGGCAGATTTTAGCTGCACGCCCAGGGCACGCGGCCAATGTTGCGTTCTGCAAAAAACTTAAGCGCGTTATGCAGGAAACCGGCAAACACAACATACCCGTTTACGACCCGCGCAAAGAACCGGTAATGGATATTAACCGCATTACCCAAATTCTGCAGCACCGCTATCCTTTCCTGATGATCGATAAGATCATACACCTGGACGAAACAACGGTGGCCGGCGTAAAGAACGTTACCGTAAACGAACCGTTTTTTCAGGGCCATTTCCCGGGCAACCCTGTTATGCCGGGCGTAATGCAAATAGAAGCCATGGCCCAAACCGGCGGTTTGCTGGTATTAAGCACCGTAGATAATCCGGACGATTACTGGACGTATTTCCTGGGAATAGAATCGTGCCGTTTCCGGAAAAAAGTAATTCCCGGCGATACCATAATTTTTAAGTGCGAGCTGATTAGCCCTATTAAACGGGGCATCGCCAAAATGTCGGGGCAAGCATTTGTGGCCGGCCAGCTGGTAATGGAAGCAGAAATGACAGCCTCTATCGTTAAAAAAGACTCTGAAAAACAGTAATTGTTTCTGTTTTAATAAATATTAACAGAAACAATTACATTTGCATTTCACTCACATCAGAAATGATTCAACCCCTAGCCTATATTCATCCGGAAGCTAAAATCGCTCATAATGTAGTGATAGAGCCTTTCACCACCATTTCTAAAAACGTAGAAATTGGTGAAGGATCCTGGATTGGCCCGAATGTTACCATAATGGAAGGCGCCAGAATAGGAAAGAACTGCAAAATTTTTCCGGGCTCGGTTATTTCCGGTATTCCGCAGGACCTGAAATTTAAAGGCGAAGAAACCACCGTAGAAATAGGAAATAATACCACCATTAGAGAGTGCGTAACCATAAACCGCGGCACTATAGATAAATACAAAACCGTTGTGGGCGAAAACTGCCTTATAATGGCCTATGTACACATTGGCCACGATTGCACTATTGGTAATTCCTGCATTTTAGGAAACTCGGTGCAGCTTGCCGGCCACGTACAGGTAGACGATTACGTAATATTTGGCGGCGCCTGCGCCGTGCAGCAATTCTCTCATATTGGGGCCCATGCGTATTTAGGCGGCGGATCTCTGGTAAGGAAAGACGTGCCGCCATTTTGCAAGGCCGCCCGCGAGCCGCTTTGCTATGTGGGTATTAACTCTGTTGGCTTACGAAGAAGAGGCTACACCAGCGATAAAATTGCCGAAATACAGCAGATTTACCGCATTTTGTTTATGAGCGGATTAAACAATAACGCCGCCCTGGAC